>JAJRQS010000238.1 GCA_024280135.1 Bacteroidota bacterium
ATAGATGCTTTAGAAGAGCTGATATATGAAAGCAGCATTGATTTTACAAAATGACCAGGTTCCTTCCTAATAAAATTTAATTGGGCTGGAGGATCAGCGCCTTCATTGACTTGTTGACCTTCCCTAAATTCTGGATTATAATCCTTATAAGAGATGTATAGGTCTTTGGAATGATGAAATAAAATACTGACCAGCAATGCAATAATCAACAAACCCATTGATAAAAATGTCAGCTTTACGGATAGCCCCTTCCCCCCCTTTACGAATTTCTTTGTGGGTATCAACAACACCAATAAAAACAAGGGAGTATAGACAATTTTTGTAACAGCCAATACGCTAGCCAGTCCAATTATCAACAAAAAATCCTTAGCTTTTATGTGCCTTTTCACACTGGCTAAATACAGTATTTGCGCAATCAATAAAAAGGACACTCCATTAGTCATTGAATCTGCTGTAATACCAACATTTATTGCTAATGAAGCAGGTAAAAGTGCCAAAAAAGTTAACAACCATTTTCCGAAAGGAATTCTATCAATTGCTAATCTTATCAAAAAAATCCAAAATAGAAACCCAATCATTCTAGTTAAATAAAAAATAACAATCGGTGGTTGATTCAAGCTGCGTAATACCCAAATGGCTATTGATTGTGGCACATACCCAATGGGTGTATAAATGGCGGTATTGGGAAAGTCTTGAAAAGTTTCTATATGGGAATCTAAACGAATTTTTGCTACTTTTTTATAATCCGAAAAAGCCACTCTTTCTTCATAATGGTATCGGAGTTTATTAAAAGGCTTGAAGAATTGAACAATACTTAGTGGCACGACGCCCCCCAATCTTTGGTCTTGAGTCAGTCCTTCAAACGTCCCTTTTGAGATAGCATAAGCCTTATAAAAATGATTAGGCTCATCTGGAACATGCCCAGGAGGAATTAAAAATATTAAACCTATTCCAAATATAAAGGCTGTCGCAACAAAAAAATGTTTTGGATTATTAAAAATATTTTTTAAAAGCAACATAAATTTAATATTCAACTTCAACTCCTTTTGCTAACAATTTAACAGTCAACCCTTTAGGCCATTCTTCCATGGAAGCTTGATTGAGTGAAACACTAGAAATATCTGCTTTAAACTGTAGTAGTATTTCTTCTACTTTTAAAAAGGGCAGCCCCAATTCGATGTACCCTTTGTCTGTGAATTCTTGTTTTAATATTATTAATTGTTTACGCTTAATAGCACCGATCACTTGGCTCATCAAATCGTACCCAAATGTAACTTTATAGACATCTAAGATCGGATACGATTCTATTGTTGCTTTCGCTAAAGCATCAACAGTCGCTTCTCTATATGACCGAATCAAACCACTGGTTCCGAGCAAAGTTCCACCAAAATATCTAACCACCACGACAAGGACATTGGTCAATTCTAGTTTATCAATTTGTCCTAAAATGGGTTTTCCAGCGGTTCCACTAGGTTCACCATCATCAGAAGCTCGAAATAAGTCTCCTGTAAAACCCAATCGCCAGGCCAAGCAAAAATGTCTAGCTTTAACATGAAGCTTTTTCACCTCCTGAATTCTTTGAGAAATGTTTTCTCTAGAATCTACCGGAAAAGCATAAGCAATGAATTTGCTTCCTTTTTCCTTGTATAACCCTTCAGTTGGACTCAATATCGTTAAATAATTGTCTTTCATGTTATTGTTCAAGTGATAAATCGTTCAATTGTTCAAGTGATTGGTCGTTTTTAATCTTATTCTATGAATTTATTGGAGATTCGAAGAATCGATGCTGATTACAAGGATTCAACGCTTTGTGATGAGTATGAACCTATGCACTCAACATCTTAGCATAAAATCACCACAAAACAAGACACAAATCTAAAATTTACACTACCTTTGCTACTATGTGCATGTGCCTATTTATTTGCGCAAGCTATCGATTAACCAAGTAAATAAAAAGAATGAATCTTCACGAATATCAAGGAAAGAAATTATTGGCTGGATATGGTGTAAAAATACCAGAATCAATATTGGCAACCACGCCAGAAGAGGCCGTTGCCGCGGCTAAAGAATTATTTGGAAAGGGATCTAATGGCTGTGCCGTCAAAGCCCAAATCCATGCAGGTGGTAGAGGAAAAGGTGGCGGAGTAAAAATCGCTAAAGACTTAAATGATGTACAACAATATGCTTCTGATATTATCGGTATGCATTTGATTACACCTCAGACTTCCAAGGAAGGAAAATTAGTTCGGAAGGTTTTAATAGAAGAAAATGTCTTCGTTGATGGACCCTCTAAGCCACAAGAATTTTACGTAAGTGTCTTGATGGATAGAGAAAAGTACCAAAATGTGATTATTTATTCTACGCAAGGCGGAATGAACATTGAGGAAGTGGCAGAAGAGACTCCAGAGTTGGTATTTAAAGAATATATCCACCCTGGAATTGGGCTTCGTCCATTTCAAGCGACTAAAATTGCTTTTAACTTAGGTCTTTCGGGTAAGGCAATGAAAGAAATGGTTGCATTCATTAAATCGCTGTACGCTGCCTTCTTGGGTAGTGATGCCAGTCTTTTTGAAATCAACCCTTGCTTTAAATCTTCCAATGATGAAATCATGGCGATTGATTGTAAAGTGGCTTTGGACGAAAGTGCTTTGTATAGACACCCTGAATTGGCAGCTATGCATGATCCTTTTGAGGATGATGCTACGGAGTTAGAAGCCAAAAAATTCGACTTAAACTATGTCAATTTAGATGGAAATATTGGTTGCATGGTCAATGGCGCTGGTCTGGCAATGGCTACGATGGACATCATCAAGCTATCTGGAGGAGAACCTGCTAACTTCCTAGATGTAGGGGGTACAGCAGATGCGACTCGTGTGGAGAATGCATTTAGAATCATCTTAAAAGATCCCGCTGTAAAGGCTATTTTGGTTAATATCTTTGGTGGTATTGTCAGATGTGACCGTGTGGCAAATGGCATTGTGGATGCTTACAAAAACATTGGAGACATCCAAGTTCCAATCATTGTAAGATTACAAGGGACTAACGCAGATATTGCAAAAAAAATCATCGATGATTCGGGGTTAAATGTCTTGTCAGCCGTTACACTACAAGATGCAGCCAAGGCGGTCGCATCGGTTATGAAATAGACCCACTTTTTTGCGCAAGCCTTTCATGAATGTATGGGCTTGCGCAAAATAAATTGGTGGTAGAAAATTTCTAATTATGAAACACCAATTTATTATTATTCTCTCAGCACTATTCCTTTTAGGCTGTAAAGGCGATCAATTAATTTCCTCCCTTACGGTCAAACAGGAAGAATATCCGACAACGACAAAACATTGGGGTTTTATCAATCGTAGTGGCGATGTTACCATTCCTTTAAAATACCAAGAAATTCGAGACTTTCATGAAGGTCGGGCTGCTTTTCGTTCTGGATACTTATGGGGCTATATAGATTCTACGGGTCAAGAAAGTATTAAGCCAACGTATTTGCAGGCGAATTCTTTTTACAATCATGTCGCTAAAGTGGTAACAGAAGAAGGCAAGACCATTTTTATAGACCCTTCCGGAAAATCTGCATTTCCCATTTTTTGTTCTAAAGCAGGCAATTTTAATGATAACCGTGCGCCCATCTGGCAAAACAATCTAGTCGGATATATCAACCCAAAAGGGCAGACCGTAATACAACCTCAATTTGAAGATGGATATGGATTTCAAGCGGGTCTGGCCATCGTGAAGTCCAATGCTAAATTTGGGGTGATTGATCTGTACGGTGATTTTATTTTGGCTCCTAAATTTTCCTTTATATACCGAGATCCCGAAGCTAAGACTGCCATTTTTTTGGTACAAGATAGCACAGGTACTCGCTTTTACGATGCGCACAAAAAGAACTATATTTCGGGCCAATACAATATGGGCAAAGCCTTTTATGATGCTTATGCCGTAGTCAAAAAAGACAGTTTGTTTGGGGTGATCGATACTAGAGGAAATTGGGTCTTGATGCCCATGTTTTCAGATTTGGTTAATTTAGGTAATCATCGGTGGGCATTGCAATATGAAAAGGAATATTTCATGATAGATTC
>JAJRQS010000239.1 GCA_024280135.1 Bacteroidota bacterium
AGAAAAGCTTTGTGTCAATTGTATCTGTCCACGAAATACCATGTCGTTTTTTTAGCCGATAAAAAAAGATTACCTTCTCTACATAGTTTGCGAGTACGGTTGCAAAAGCGACACCTACAATTCCCCAATACTGAACAAAAATTAAGCTTAGTATTACATTTAGTGCAAGCTCTACAATTGAAATTTGAAACATAAAACGGCTTTCCATTTTGGCCATCATCAATGGGCCAGGCATCAACAGCCTAGAACCTAATATTAATAGATAGGTATTGAATATCATCGCACTATCATAGAACTCTGGAGAGAAAAAATGGGTAAATATCCACTGACTCGAAAACATTAAAAACAAAGCTATTGGAAATGTTATCCACACAATTTTATTTAAAGAATTTTTAAAATCAGGTAAATATCCTCCGAAATTTTCCGAAAGCTTGGCAATAGAGGCAAAAGAAAGGCCTCCTAACAATGCCGTTGTGATGGGTAGTTCTCTGGCTCCATATCGAAATACAGCAAACACTCCTGGATCTTCAAAATGATAATTGATTATAACGCCATCAATTATCTCAGCCATCAACCCCACTAAAATATAAGCCATAAAATGGCTGCCAACTATCATTAGCTTGCGCAAAATAGTAGGTTCAATACAAATAAAACAATTTGTTCTTTTCACTATTTGACTAGTGCCTTCAGTCATTTCCACGCTTCTTGAATTTTGAGCTAGCACCACAAAAAGCCACAATAATCTAATCACCGCCACTATTGTCAAGAGGGTGAATATAAACGCTAAATCAATCTCTATGTAAATCGGAATAAAGAAATACAACGGTACTAAGAGGTAAGACAAAATTGTGTAAAAGAACAATCCTCTGACATTTTTCCGCAAGGTATAATACTGTTCCAAAACTAATCCAGGAATATTTAATACTAAAAATAAAACATAAGCATTATAATAGGGAATGGTATCGACCTTCAAAAAATAAGTCAGTATCGGCTGTTTTAACCCCATCAGAACCAACCCAGTAGCTAAAGCAAAGGATACATACAAAAATACAGTTGTTTGAAAAAAACGTTTCTGTTTTTCTTCCTTTAGCTTAGGAAATAAAGGTAAAGCTGCTTTTGCAAAAGCATCAGACCAAAAGGCTGTTGCCGTTTTTCCTAAAAAGAATAGTAGCTCAAATTGCCCAATAGTCTGCAAATCCACACCCATCTTAGCCATGACCACCCCGACCAAAATGGCACCCCCTAAACGGCTTAAGTTCATAAACTGAAGCGCCTGAGTCAAAGAAAAAGAAAGTGCGGGCGTGCTAGTCAAATTATATACATTAAACCCAAAGCTACAAGATATTAACTTCAGGCGTGATATCTATTCCAAACTTTTGTTTGACAGATTTTTGTATTTTTTTGGCAAGACGTAAGATATCCTGACCAGAAGCATTGCCATAATTCACTAAAACTAAGGCTTGTTTTGGATAACATCCTGCATCTCCATCACGATATCCTTTCCACCCACTTTCTTGTATCAACCACCCGGCTGCCAGTTTCACAGTCTTATCATCAACTGGGTAATTCGGAATATTAGGAAACTTCTTTTTTAATCTTTTAAGTGTTGCCAAAGACACATAAGGGTTTTTAAAAAAGCTTCCAGAATTGCCTATTTTTTTTGGATCTGGCAACTTACTTTGTCTAATACTAATAACCGCATCACTTATATTTTCAATTGTCGGGCGTTTTATTTTCATTTGCGCAAGCTGGGTCTGGATGGCTCCATAAGAAGTGTTTAACTTATGATTTCGATGTGTCAATGCGTAAGTCACTCGAACAATGACCACTTTACCTTTCAGCTCATTCTTAAAAATACTATTTCGATACCCAAATTCAGCCTCTTCATGTGCAATAATCAAAACATCTCCAATTTCAATACTTTTACCTTTATAGGTAAAGGATTCAATCGCAATACATTTTGCCTGTATAAAGACATCTTTTATTTCCACTCCATAAGCTCCAATATTTTGAATAGGAGAAGCACCTACAGTGCCTGGAATCAAAGATAAATTTTCTACCCCACCAAGTTTCTTCTTGACTGCCCATCTTACAAATTGGTGCCAATTCACTCCTCCGCCAATGTGAACAATAGTCTTATCACCTTTTCTTTTTCCGATCCGCTTTGTCCGAATGTCATTCTTTAACACGGTCCCTTTGAAATCTTTAGTAAAAAGAATATTACTTCCGCCTCCTAAGACAAATACTGGTTTTTTAGCTTTCGCAAAAACAGTTTTAAAAGCTTTTTGGCTAGTGAAGCTTGCGTAAGACTGGGCTTGGACACCAATACCAAAGGTATGAAACGGACGTAAAGATATATTTTCTTGAAACATGATTTTGTAACGTTTTTATTATGGATTAGTTTTGTACTAGTCGTATAGTATGGCAACTTATCGTAAATTATCAACGTTAAATGCATTGTAAAAAACTATCTTTACTGACTCAGAATAAAAAGCAATAATTATGTGTGGAATCGTATGTGCCTTTGATTTAAAAGAAGATGCTTCGGCTTTAAGAAGGAAAGTACTAGAGATGTCTAAAACATTGCGGCATCGAGGGCCAGATTGGAGTGGTATTTATAGCAACGAGAAAGTCATCATGGCTCATGAACGATTGGCAATTGTTGATCCCATTTCAGGGAAACAGCCCATCGTAAGTATAGATGGCAATCTTATTCTAGCTGTGAATGGTGAAATTTATAATCATCAAGAATTGCGCAAGCCGCTAGAAAGCAAATATGCATTTCAAACAAAATCTGATAGTGAAGTTATTCTTGCCTTATACCAAGAGAAAGGCGTGGATTTTATTGAGGATTTAAATGGGATTTTTGGCTTTGCGCTCTATGATGTCCGTAAAGACGAATACTTTATTGGTCGAGATCACATGGGTATTATTCCATTGTATATTGGTTGGGATGAGCATGGTACTTTTTATGTGGCATCTGAACTAAAAGCATTGGAGGGTCAATGCACTAAAATTGAGCTTTTCCCGCCAGGGCACTATATGAGCAGTAAAGATGGTAAAATGGTGCAATGGTATAAAAGAGATTGGAAAGATTATGATGCAGTAAAGGATAATGAAACCAGTATTCAAAAAATAAAAGATGCGCTCGAAGCCGCTGTCCATCGCCAATTAATGTCCGATGTACCATATGGGGTTTTGCTTTCAGGAGGGTTAGATTCTTCGGTTATCTCTGCTATCGCAAAAAAATATGCAGACAAAAGAATTGAAAGCGGAGACACGAAGGAAGCTTGGTGGCCAAGACTACATTCCTTCTCAATAGGATTAGAAGGGTCACCTGATTTGGCTGCTGCTAGAGTTGTAGCGAATTATATAGATACCGTTCACCATGAAATTAAGTTTACGATTCAAGAAGGCTTAGACGCCATTCGTGATGTAGTTTATTACCTAGAGACTTATGACATTACGACGATACGGGCTTCTACGCCGATGTATTTAATGGCACGTGTGATTAAATCGCTTGGTGTTAAAATGGTCCTTTCTGGAGAAGGTGCAGACGAGATATTTGGCGGCTATTTATATTTTCACAAAGCGCCTTCTGCCAAAGATTTTCATGAGGAGACCGTCCGAAAACTGGAGAAACTACATATGTATGATTGCTTACGAGCCAATAAAAGTTTAGCTGCCTGGGGAATTGAAGGACGTGTTCCATTTTTGGACAAGGAGTTTATGGATGTTGCTATGTCTATTAACCCAAAGGATAAAATGATAAATGGAGAACGCATGGAAAAATGGGTCGTGCGTAAAGCCTTTGAAGACTACATTCCTGCTTCTGTTGCTTGGCGCCAAAAAGAACAATTTTCAGATGGCGTTGGATATAGTTGGATTGACACATTGAAAGAGCTCGTAGAGACAGAAGTGACTGATGAACAAATGAAAAATGCACAGTATAAATTTCCGCTACAAACACCCACTTCAAAAGAGGAATTCTATTATCGTTCTATTTTTGCAGAGCACTTTCCCAGTAATGCCGCAGCTTTGTGCGTTCCTTCTGTACCCTCTATTGCGTGTAGTTCTCCTGTAGCCCTAGAATGGGATGAATCGTTTCGCAACCAGAATGATCCAAGTGGAAGAGCAATAAAAAATGTACATCAAGATGGGTATAAAGATTAACGGCCTATAACTTTCTTATATCGGCTCCGCGATATGCAGCGGACTTCCTTTGTGTTGCGTCTGCGGCAAAGGGAGGCTGTACTTAAGGTCAATCTATTATGCTTCTTGTCACTTTTTCTTGATAAAAAGTAACCAAAAATCAAGAAGTTTAAAAGGCAATTTTTGGGTGTTTGATTAAGTTCTTGTATGTATTTTGCTGCCAATTATTATCTCGTTTTC
>JAJRQS010000240.1 GCA_024280135.1 Bacteroidota bacterium
ATAAGCAAGACATTCGGAAAGGGATGAATTTAGGAGCGGCTGATTATATTGTGAAACCATTTGATGATGTTGAGTTGTTGGAAGCTATTGAGACACGCATGAAAAAAGCTGCATTGCTTAGATCTGACATGGATCTTGATAATAATCAACATTTGGCTGAAAGCATAGAAACAAGTAAAAAAGTATTGCTGGGTCGGTTTGAAAACCGAGCCTCAAAGCATTATAGGAAAAAAGAAATTATTTATGAGCAAGGGGAAGCCTTAGACTTTTTATATTATGTTAGGAAAGGGAAAATTAAAATCATCAAGACAAATGATGATGGAAAAGATTTTGTCTTGGATATACTTATTGAAGGAGAGTTTTTCTCTCATATGGATTTAGTGGAAGATAGTGTTAGTACTGAAACAACAATCGCTATGGAAGATAGCGAAATCCTTCAGATTCCTAAAGAGGCTTTTCAAAAGCTCGTCGCAAATAATCGAAGTGTAGGAGCTGCGTTTATTAAGTATTTAGCCATCAGTATTAAGGAGCGAGAAGAAAAACTATTACATCTCGCTTATGATTCAGTTAGAAGGAGAGTGGCTTCCGCCTTGTTGGTTCTACACCAAAAGAGTCTCGCTCAAGGAAAAAAAAGTATTGTGATTTATAGAGAAGATTTAGCTGGATATGTCGGGACTGCAAAAGAAACAGTCATCAGGACGCTTTCGGACTTCAAGGAAGAAAAATACATTGAAATCTTGGAACGAGGGATTATTAAGGTGCTCGATATTGAAGGATTAAAGAATATGCCTAACTAATTTTCTTGTTACCACCCAAGGATTGAATGGACGCTACAACTAAAAAATATGAAATCTGTTTTCATTGCGGAGAAAAAAGTATAATTAATCCTATACACTTTGACGAGAAAGTGTTCTGTTGTGATGGTTGTAAAATGGTCTATACCATTTTAAAGGATAATGATATGGATAATTATTATGCCTTGGATCAGTCGCCTGGCACCAGCCTAAAAAATATTGCAATTTCCCCTAGCACGTATGCCGTATTAGATGCGCCAGATATTCTGGATACGCTGTTGTCCTTTAAGACCGAAAAGGTAGCTAAAGTCTCGTTGCGGTTACCTAATATCCATTGTGCTTCTTGCCTTTGGTTATTAGAAAATTTATACAAACTACAGCCAGGCGTCATTTCTTCAAGAGTGAATTTCATGGAGAAGCAAGCTTCGATTACGTATGATCCTTCTGTCGTTAGCTTGCGCAAAATTGCACAACTATTAGCGGCAATTGGGTATCCTCCTGAGCTTAATTTGGGTGTGATGAATCAGCAGCCCAAGGGTATGTCAAAAGCTTCTAAGCAAATGCTATATCGTTTAGCTGTTGCAGGTTTTGCTTTTGGAAATATCATGTTGATGAGTTTTCCAGACTATTTAAATATAAATCCCAATACCGATATTGTTTTAAGGACTTTTCCATATTTGAGTTTTGCCTTGGCTCTACCGATGGTGTTTTATAGCGGGTGGGGGTATTTAGATTCTGCTTGGAAAGGAATTAAATCTAGGCACCTTAATATGGATGTCCCTATTGCTTTGGGTTTTTTAGCCTTGTTTTTTAGAAGTACGTATGAAGTTTTTGCGCAAGCAGGAACGGGGTATTTCGATTCTTTAGCGGGCTTAGTTTTCTTTTTGTTAATAGGAAAGTGGGTGCAGGATCGCACTTATCAGAAAATTGCTTTCGATAGAGATTATAAATCTTATTTTCCGATTTGGGCTACTAAAATTATCAATGGAGAGGAAGTGCCGACAGGGCTTAATCAATTGGTTGCTGAAGATGAGATTTTAGTGAGAAATGAGGAGATGATTCCAGCGGATGGCTTGTTGATAGAAGGCGAGGGAATTATTGATTATAGTTTTGTGACAGGGGAATCCGAGCCTATTAGTATTATGAAAGGGGAGAAGGTTTTTGCTGGAGGACATCAGCAAGGAGCTGCGATAAAAATAAAATTATTAACTGCCGTGTCTCAAAGTTATTTGACCAGCTTGTGGAATGATGAAGCCTTTACCAAAGAGCAAGAAAGACCCGCATCTGAATTGTCAGATGTCGTAGGACGGCGTTTTACTTATGTCATTTTGACCATTGCTTTTTTAACGCTAATCTATTGGTTATCAATAGATAAGAGCATGGCTTTTTACGCTTTTACTTCCGTTTTGATTGTGGCTTGTCCCTGTGCGATTTCACTTTCTATTCCATTTACCTTAGGCAATATTTTAAGTAGATTGGGTAAGAATAAGATTTATATGAAGAATACATTGGTGATTGAAGATTTGGCGCAAGTCAATCACATTGTATTTGATAAGACGGGTACGCTTACGCAAAAAGGTTTACTTTTTTCCGAAAGGAAGCTCCTAACAGAACAGCAAGAAAGACTACTAAAAACGTTGGTTTTACAATCCAATCATCCAATCAGTCAACTATTACAGAAAGCAATCAAAGCAGAGCCATATGATAATATTAAGAACTTTAAGGAAGTGCCCGGGTATGGTATTTCTGGAATAGTAGAAGACCAGTCAATTGAAGTAAAAGTTGGTGCTTTTGAGGGTAAGAAAACGGGAACGAGTATTTTGATAGCAGGAAGAGAAATAGCCTCTTTTACGACTATAGATAAATTGCGAGAAGGGGTGAAGGAATTATTCAAGGACTTGCGTAAGCATTATAAACTATCCTTAATCTCTGGAGATAATGACTCCGCAAAAGAAGTGATGGGTGAGCTTTTTAATGAATCGTCTAATTTATTATTTGACCAAAAACCACCTGATAAATTGGCCTTTATTAGTCAATTGAAAAAGAAAGGAGATAAAGTCCTAATGGTAGGGGATGGGCTAAATGATGCAGGCGCCCTGAAGATGGCAGATGTCGGTCTAGTGTTGTCAGAAGGGGGTAATAATTTTACGCCAGCATCGGATATGATACTATCAGTTGACTTAATTTCAAAAATAAATACTATTTTGAATTTGTCTAAACAATCAATTCGTATCATTTATAAAGGATATTTATTTGCTTTGATATATAACGTGATCGGGCTATTTTTTGCAGTAAGCGGGCATCTTTCTCCAGTTATCGCTGCAATACTGATGCCGTTGAGTTCCATTTCAGTGGTTTTGATAGGGGTTCTTTTAGGTTCCTCAATGCTAAAAAAGATTAAAGTCTCTAATTAGAATGATATAAGTCACCTTTTTATATGTGCAAAAGCAAGCAAAAGGAGTAACTTTGCTGCTGAATTAGGGTAAACTCTCCGAACTTTGGAAGTTAAAGCTTTAACTAAAAAAAGTCGATATGGCTATAATATTTTTGTTAATTGCATTGAGTGGGATGGTTGCCTTAGGGTTTTTATACTTCTTTGTATGGGCAGTC
>JAJRQS010000241.1 GCA_024280135.1 Bacteroidota bacterium
AAGTCGATAAGTATAAATAATAGCACCAAATATGCTAAAAAAACCTTCAACTTGACAAGTTTTATAGTAACTTGCAGCCTCTTTTCATTCCAAAATTTTTAAGATGAAAATAATTAAAAAAATAAGTGTGATTTCATTATTATTAATGACTTTTCTCTTGGTTAGCTCTTGTTCGGACACGAAAACACAGAATAAAGGACCCGAATATACCGCTGATTATGTCTGCCCAATGCATTGCGAAGGAAGTGGGAGCCAAGAAGCTGGAGAATGCCCTACTTGTCATATGCATTATATTAAAAACGAAAACAAGGATTAATTACGATGCACGATATTGAACCTTTCTATAAATGGCGAGATTATTACATTTCGGAAGACGATCCCCAATCGCCTTTTTTTGAAAAAATTCATAGCGAATTTGAATTCACAGATGCTATTTATAATTATGTTATTCACCCTCAATGGGATGATTGTGGTTCTCCTACCCTCTTTTTAAAAATCGTCTTTGTTGACTATGATCGCCAATATGCATTTATTGAATTATTAGGAGAATGGAATGATACCGTCCAAAATGACATCATGCTCCTAAAGCGCAACATTGTAGATGTCCTTATTGAAGCCGAAATCAATAAATTCGTTTTCTTTTGTGGCAACTTGCTAAATTTTCATGCTGGCGATGAAGATTACTATGAAGAATGGCACGAAGATATTTGCGAAAGCGACGGATGGATCACTTTCTTAGATACTTTTGATCATGTACAAAACGAAATGGGTGACTTGCTGGCACAGTATATCAACTATGGCCCACATTTCAATGGAATCCCCTGGCGGGAAATGGATCCAGCATTAACTTTTCGACTCGTTTCCGATAAAATTGCAACTTTCCAGAAGCTTCTGCATTGATATACATAGGGACGACATCATTGACGTTCTACAAAATTAAAATATGACTTTTAAATCCGGATTTGTGAACATCGTTGGGAAGCCTAACGCAGGGAAATCAACTTTAATGAATGCGCTGGTAGGTGAACGCATGGCCATCATCACGCACAAACCACAAACTACTCGACATCGTATTATCGGGATTGTATCTGAAGACACCCATCAAATTGTTTATTCTGATACGCCTGGCTATGTCGAAGAACCTTCTTACAAGATGCATGAAGTGATGAATAGTTTTGTCAAATCTTGCTTGGAAGATGCTGACTTGATGCTGTTTGTTATGGATGTTACCGATACTTATGAAGCTACCGATGGTATCGTAGATATCCTTAATAAATCCGATGTCCCCGTATTCATCATCTTTAACAAGATAGATTTAATCAGCCAAGAAGCTTTAAAGGAGCTCATGTCTGAATGGTCTCAATTGATAGATGCAAAAGAAGTTATCCCAATTGTTGCCTCTGACAAACTAGGAATATCCTTTTTAAAAGAAAAAATACTTTCCCATTTGCCGGAAGGCGAACCCTTCTATCCTCCCGATCAATTAACCGATAGACCCGAACGCTTTTTTGTCTCTGAAATCATTCGAGAAAAAATACTACTCCTCTACGGTCAGGAGATTCCTTATTCTAGCGATGTGAATGTGGAAGAATTTGAGGAAACGAAAACGAAAAAAGGGAAAGATTTAATTCGGATACGGTCCATTATTTTTGTCGAAAGAAAAAGCCAAGTATCCATCATTATTGGAAGGGGCGGATCGGCAATTAAAAAATTAGGTACTGAAGCTCGCTTAGATCTAGAAGAATGGCTTCAGTCCAAAGTATTTTTGGAAATCACTGTTAAGGTAAAAGAAAAATGGCGTAATGACACCCGTACACTAAAGTTTATGGGCTATGGGGGATGATGATTGCTTTTTTGTTCAATCGTTAAACTGTGGAATTATTCAACTGAGAAACAAGTTTATCATCCCCTTTTTACAAGGGAACAATTTTATTTATTTAATCATTAGCTTTTTAGTCGTTGTTTGAGTTCTGGAATAAATCTTTACCAGGTATAAACCTGAAGGTAGGTCAACTTCTATTGTGTTTCCCCTATTTTGTGCCAACTTTCTTCCTATCATTGAGTATATTTCTAACTTGTCAATAGGCCGTTTAGATTCCACAAAAATCCTCCCTTTGGTAGGATTTGGACGTAGTTCAACATCATCTTCCAAGAAGATTTCCTTATTGCCGACTAAAAGTGGCACTTGATATTCTCGCGCCATATCAGCATCAATTATTTTAAATACCGTTTGCGAGGCATGTGTCCATATACTGCCTTCACTATCAATCGTAATAGTACCAGGACCATAAAACTTTAATGCAGGTAATATAGAATTGTGACCTTCTATTGAAATGGTATTAAAATCTGGATTATCACCCGTAGGGTTACTAAGGGTAGTGATTTCTGCCAAATCAGTTTTCAATACATACAAAAATCCGTTTTCATCTACTACTGCATCTTGCAGATTGAAAAACTCAGGATAATCTGCAGCCAAAAATGAATACCAAAGCTCATTCTTAAAGAGCATCACACCTCTGTACCCAATAAACCAAACGGCATTATCCGGACCACAAACAATCTTTTTTTGAGTGCCTATTTTCTCCTCTCGCTCATAGGTCGTGGTTTTCAAAGTATTTGTATCAAACATTCTAATTGTTTTTCCACTTGAGGTACTGTTTTTCATAAACCAAGCATTATTATCATCATCGACCGCAAAAGAATAGAAGTTTTCATAGTTCTCATCTAGTTCATAAGTGTGTACTAAATTATCACTTTGATAAACATAGATTTTATTCTTGGAGGCACTAAAAACCCATATTTGGTCACCTACACGCTGATACCTTGCGCCACCAAGTTGTTGTGTTTGTTCTATGACCGTAATACTAGGAAAATCTATCTTACTCATCAACAAAGGATTTCCTGCTGTCAGAATAGCATTTTGATCAACATCTATAGCAGCAGAATTGCTGATTTTTGTATTTATAGATTTATGCTCATCATTGCTATTTCTATACATAACCATATCATCATCCACATTAAACCACCATACGCCTCCTACATCATCTGGCTCACTTTCCTGAAATCTATAATTCATCCATTGTGATAAATTGCCTTCATCATCATCGTTTCGTCCATGCCAGTTCTCATTTTCCTTGATGAGCACTTCAAAATTTTTATTATTCCCTGAAGAACCGTCAAATGTTATAAAGTATAATTTACCGTTATAGGCGTAAATCCCACGGGGAGCATAAGTATAAGGCAAACCCATATCTATGAAACTCTCTTTCGACAAATAATCCCAAACGGTATTATTCCCATTCAATGTTAGTTTTAAAATGCTATTTTCATTATCTGAGGTTGTCCAAATGACACCCTCATCATCTATGGCTAATGCCCTAAATCTATGGTTACTATTAGGATTACTTTCTATTGCTTTTTGATAACTCATAAAAGTGGTTTGGGCAAGATCCATTCGAACTATCGCGGCATCATAAATTCCATTGGCCACTAACCAAAGCTCATTATTATCACCTATCTCGATATCCAAAACGTTATCAAAAGGTAAACTCGGATTCGAAGTTGTATTATAGTGGGCAACACTATAATTGGTTAAATTTATATCAAATAGACCATTATTATTTCCAATATAGATATGGTTATTATAATATTTAATAGGTGCTCCAGAAGCAGCCTCATTCCATAGACCTTGTTTATCAAGCGTATACGCTTCTATTAGGTTATCCGTATATTTATATAACTTCAATTTTTGCCCATTCCGTGCAATGACCCATGTAAAATTGTGGTCGGTATCATAAACAAACAAGGTAGAATGATACCCATCAGCAAATTTTTCAATACTGACTTTTTTCGTAAGTCTATTATAAATAGCCAATTTGTAACTATTATTAGTATAGGATATAAGCATCTTTCCGGAAGGGGTTACTATCGCATTTTTAATAATTGGAAAATCCGTAAATTCATCTGGAAAAGCGATATTCGGAATATTCTCCCAAGAACCATCCTCTTTTCTGATGGATATTCCATTGTTTGTATGATAGACTTCATCTTGATTTTGGTGGTTTGCAAACATAACTTTGACCCCACGGCCAGATAAACCATAACTTCGTTCGACCACGCCTAAGTTGCCTGCTTTATCACAAAAACTTAGCTTACCCATTGCCTCTGGGATATTGTTCCCGCATTGATTTGGATAGAAGGCTAGTTTGGTACCTGTTTGAAAAACTTCCATCCCGTTTACTTGTCCAAAAGCTTGCAATGTCCAAAAGACCAAAAATAAAATTAAACTGTTTTTCATAGATTCTCTTTTTTTAAACCAATAGGTTGCCTAACCATGCAAACATAAAGAACCCATAAATAAGTATTAAATGTAATTAAAATGTACCATCCACCCTTATGACTTTATAACAGGTACATTAAAGTGTATAAATGGTAGAAAGAAATGGTAGAAAGAAAAGAAAGGAAAGCGGAAGCTTTCCTTTCTAAATATGTCATTGTGAAAGCCCAAATAACGGGCGACCCGAAAAGTACATAAAACTACACTTGCTCACTTTGTAGATTTTTTAAGTATTCTTTCTGATCCAAGTAATCTTTATTCTCGATACCCGCTTTAGATTGAAGCATTCTCCAAGCCTTCCGACGTTCTACACAAAAGATGACCATTTGACGAGATAACAAGTGATGATTTATTTTACCGTCATCGGTATGATCCACTAGATACACACCCCAATTTGGAATATAAGAATGGTGATTTTTATCCAAATAACGGTGATGGATGATATCCTGCATCGTTACATTTCGCAAAATATCTAGCAACTCTTGCTTACCTTCTAGCTTGTCTGGTTGAATCTTCTTGTGGTGTCTTCTAAATCTAGTTTCGGTCAAAGCCCAGTGCGCAACCGTATAGATAAAACGTTCTTTAGTTCCCTTCGAACGCTTGGTGTACCAATCATTCTGATAGTTAGGATTACCCTTCACATACAAAGCTTCTGAATACGTCTCCCCTTTTCCTGGATCAAAAACAAACTCAGGCATTCCACGACTATCTCTGATGCGAATCGCTTGTAATTCTGAAGCATCATCTGGCACCCCGTGCTCTGGCTGACAAGTCGTAAACGCTTGATAATAAGCCGTTCCACGATAATGTAATCCATCAATCAACGCTCTAAACAAAGTCCCCATACTTGCTGCACTCACTTGTGCAATGTAAGGCGAACCATGTCCACTCATCATAATTTCGGC
>JAJRQS010000242.1 GCA_024280135.1 Bacteroidota bacterium
ATTTGTATTTTTTTTCCGAAAGGGGCCAATAATTATGTCAGCGGATTGGACATTTGGGTGATCCAACAGACTAATCGTTTCATTAAAAGAAGCTTTCGTGTCTAGCACGTTAATATTTATGGCAACATCATTAACTTCAGCTTCCTCCATTGCCAGTTTGAACCCTCCATAGAATTGGATGGCTATTTGTGATTTTGTATTCATCTCCGCATCAGACTCACTAAACTTGTTCGTCAAAAAAGGTAGGAGTACAGCTACATTCACTTGGCCTCCTGCATATCTACCCTCATCATTAGGTATTGTTGTAGTCGGTACGTCTGGTATCGGATCTGTCTTAGGATCTTTTTTGACAACAACGGGATCCTTCTTTTTAGGCTTTGGGATGTTTCCTTGCTCGGGTCTAGGCCCGTTGGGGTATGGTGTTTTACGTGCCCTTTTGGAAGGATCACACGAAAACAACACTAAAACAATCAGTATTAAACTGATGTATTTACTCCCACTCAATAGTGGCTGGAGGCTTGGTACTGATGTCATAAACAACTCTATTTATTCCTTTAACTCGGTTTATTATTTGATTCGAAACGGTCGCCAAAAAATCATGTGGCAAATCCGCCCATTCTGCGGTCATTCCATCTGTCGAAGTAACGGCACGCAAGGCTACGACCCGCTCATAGGTACGTTCGTCCCCCATGACCCCAACGGTTTGGGTAGGTAGTAATATTGTCCCTGCTTGCCAGATTTTGTCATACAAGCCTTGCGCTTTCATCGTATCAATAAAAATCGCATCCGCTTCTTGCAAAATTTTTACTTTTTCTTCGGTAATATCCCCTATTATCCGAATCCCTAAACCCGGTCCAGGGAAAGGGTGACGCTTTAGGATATGACCCGGAACGCCTATTTCTGCACCCACTTTTCGGACTTCATCTTTGAAAAGTAAACGCAGGGGTTCTACTATTTTTAAGTCTAATTTTTCCGGAAGGCCACCTACATTGTGATGCGACTTAATCGTAGCGGAAGGGCCATGGACAGAAGCCGACTCTATTACGTCGGGATAAATAGTCCCTTGAGCCAACCATTGGATATTATCTAATTTTTTTGCTTCTTCCACAAATACCTCAACAAATACTCGTCCAATTGCCTTCCTCTTTAATTCTGGATCTGAAAGTCCTTTTAGTGCATCATAAAACTTTTGCTCTGCTCTTATTCCTTTTACATTGAGGCCCAGTCCTTTATAGGAATCCAATACTTCCTCGAATTCACCTTTACGCAAGAGTCCATTATCTATAAAAAAGCAATGTAGTCTATCCCCTATCGCTTGGTGTAATAATTCTGCAGCAACAGAAGAATCTACTCCGCCTGACAATCCCAACAACACCCCATCTGTGCCTAATTGCTTGCGCAAAGCGGTGATGGTTCCTTCCGCAAAAGCAGCAGGTGTCCAGCCTCCTTTGCAACCCGCAATATCAAACAAAAAATTCTTTAGAAACTGGCTTCCTGCTTGGGTGTGATAGACTTCAGGATGAAATTGTACGGCATAAGCAGGGATGCCTTCTACCTTTCGGAAAATCGCATTTTGCACGTCTTCAGTACTGCCTAGTAATTCATAGCCTTTCGGCAAAACGGTGATGGTATCTGAATGAGACATCCAAACTTGGCTCTCTTTAGGGACATTATTAAAAAATATATCGTCTTTTGTTACCGTAAGGTGCGCCTTCCCATACTCTCTCGTTCCCGAAAACGCTACACTTCCTGCCCCGTGATGCGCCAAGTACTGAGCTCCGTAACAAACAGCTAAAACAGGTACTTTATCCACAAACTGATCCAAATTAATCATCGGAGCGTGTTCATGCTTTACAGAAAAAGGGCTTCCACTTAGAATGACGGCCTGTACATCCGCTGAAATCTCAGATGCTTTCTGAAAAGGGATAATCTCACTATACACCCCAAGTTCTCGAACTCGTCGCGAAATCAACTGTGTAAATTGAGAACCAAAATCAACAATGACTATCCGTTCTTGCATAATGCGAAGGTAGGAAAGTTTTTGGATTATTTATGTTGATTAATCACTATTGGGAGTTGATCCACCTTGATATTTTTGGCAACAATCTTTCTGTTCTTGTCCAAAACATATACTTCTGGTGTAATATCCACAAAATATTTAGGATACCAACTAGCATTTGTTGGGTCAAATACATCTCTAAAAGGCACCTTAAATTGACGATCAAAGTCTCTCCATTCTTTTTCGGTGGTATTGGCCGCAATAGAATAGACATCTATGCTTTGTCCCTGTGCTTTCCATTTATTGTACATATTTACCAGCTTAGGTGTTTGCTCACGGCAGTGCTCACAGTCAGGACTATAGATGAATACGATGAGGATATCAGCTTTAGAATCCAATAAAGTTTGTGGTTGTCCATGTATGTCTTTAGCCGTTACATTTTGAGCGGGTTTATTCAACAAGCTTTGTTCCATTTCACTTGCTCGCTTACGTAGCTTTGCTAATTCATCTGGCGTTGACCAAGTAGCTTTTTCATTCGTAAAATATTTCTTAATGATGTGTGCATAGACTGCTTCTCCGTCCATCAAGGTCGTTTGTGTCGGCTCATACTCTAGGGCAACCCAATTCGTAATGGCTCTAAAATAAGGGAAATTCTCTCCTGCGGCTGCCACTAATTTATCTGTATAAAGAATGATAGAATCCTGATTTTTGGGCACGTAATTTTTAAAATACTTTTTTATTTTATTGGCAAAAACGGGTGTTCTTAGAAGCCCTTTAGTATTAAAATCATAGTCGGTCCAAAATCCATTTCTAAAATTATAGACTTGTCTTACAGTATCAAGTGTACCATCGGCTTTGGCTGGGTATGTCAGTTTTGGATTTTTTCCTGCCAGCTTAAATTTAGTAAAGAAGTTACTGGGGTGATTCTTTGTATAATAAGCTAGATTCTCCTCTACTGTCTTCATCAATTCATTAAACTTGGGAAAAGCTGATTTAAATACTTCACTCTTGGGCGGATTTTGCAATTTTTGTCCGACGGCTCTCAACTTATCATTTAAGGCTCTAAATTCTGGGCTATTTTCATATTTTTGGCTTCTATAAAACAATTCTAAACAGGTAGAGCCCGTAATTTTTGCAGTATTGAATATGTCATTCATGTCTCCAAGCACTTCAAAACGTTGATCCTTATCTAACAACATGTGAAAGGCCTTTTGCCCTGGCAAAATGAAATAATAATACCCCGCTGGTAGCAACTTCTGCCTTGATAGTTCAAAATGTCCTTTATCATCAATCGTCACAGAATCCACAATAAAACGTTGGTCTTCATACATACCAACAAGCTTAGCCACACCACTAGGTTGATTAGAAAGTGTAAAAATCATTTGCATGCTATCAGCACCTGCGGGTACATCAACCCCTAACTCGTAATCAACTGCAGTCTGTACCGTCGCATTTGCTGTCACCTTATTTTCTAAGGTTTTATCTGAAGAAGAAGCACAAGCAATCAGCATTATGGCTGATAAAATAGAAGACAAAAGGTATTTCATAAATACTAGTTATTTTGTGATTAGACCGATTAGTCAATTGCTCTGCAAAATAGCTGTTTCTTAGGCACAAATGCAAATAAAAGATAAGCGTAACTGTTTAGGCACCTTAACAGTTACAGAAAAGCTTGCTTAAATTCTGCTTCCAAGGAGGTGCTGGTCATAAGAAAGATTTACATTTTTTTACTAGCTATATGACTAGAGTACGAACCCATTACACAAGAGGAATAATTACCATGTGACAAAAGCTTTTTATATGTTGCTGACATTCCAAACTACGGCATTCATTTTGCCTTAGTACTATCATACAACGAATAAAAAAGCACTTAGCTTTTAAGAATAATTTGGGGGGTTTATTTTACGGCAGCGGAAAGGCAAAGGTCTTTCTGCTGTTTTTTTTTGTTCCAAAAGCCCAACGAGCCCCGAATTCCAATAACGACCTTAATCCACGAGGGTTTTGGGTAGAAATAAATTACGGCCGGTGCGACGCACCCAAAAATCTTCTGGTTTTTCAACCCATTCTTTCGATTTTGTAAACGCCATTTCGGCTTCAATTAGGCCCTCTTCCCCATCTTTAGTCATTGACGCTAGGATTTCATCGGCTTGGTTTCC
The DNA here is from genome assembly GCA_024280135.1 of Bacteroidota bacterium. Lineage (GTDB taxonomy): Bacteria > Bacteroidota > Bacteroidia > Chitinophagales > Saprospiraceae > HyVt-613. The sequence goes on from JAJRQS010000242.1 coordinate 4,156, forward strand.
ATAATTTTGAACGAGGTATTTTGCCATTACTGGAGCAATATTTTTTTCCGCAAGGGTCTGCTCTATCGTCTTTTGATATTGCAGAACGGCTTCGTAATTTTTGAAAGGTTCTTTCGTCAAAGGAATCGTCTTGGTTTTGCAGTCGTCAAATTTTAAGTCGTACTTTTGACTCAATCTTTTGGCCACTGTATCCACTATTTTTTTGGCCATTACACGGTATCCAGTCAGCTTTCCACCTGCTATGGTCAACAATCCAGATTCGGACTCAAAAATTTCATCTTTTCTCGAAATTTCAGAGGCCGATTTACCCTCTTCATAAATCAGCGGACGCACGCCAGCCCAAGCAGCAATCACTTCTTCCGCCTTGAGGTGAACCGTTGGAAACATCTCATTGGTCGCGCGAATAATATAGTCTGTATCTTCTGGTGTCACCTCAATACTATCCAAATCATCTGTATAATGAGTATCTGTTGTACCGATATACACTTTATCCAAACGTGGAATGGCAAAAACCATTCGCCCGTCTGACACATCAAAATACAAGGCGTGTTGAATCGGGAATTTCTCTTTTTCAAAAACAATGTGTACGCCTTTCGTCAAATACATACGCTTATCTGTCAAGGACTTATCTTGCTTGCGTAGCGCATCACTCCAAGGTCCTGTCGCATTGACCACTGCTTTGGCTTGTATTGCGAAAGTGTCATCAGACAACATATCTTTGCAGGTAACGCCCGATACTTTACCTGCTGTATAATTCAATTTTTCCGCAAGGACATAATTAAGCGGTATCGCTCCGTGTCGCATGGCAGTCTTCATCACCTCAATGGTCAATCTTGCATCATCTGTACGATACTCCGCATATAGCCCAGCGCCCAGCGTTCGATCCGATGGCAGTAAAGGTTCCATTGCTAGTGCTTCTTCTTTATCCAACATTCGGAACTTATCCTTTCCCGAAACACCCGCCAATAGATCATACGTAAACAAGCCAATCGCAGTCGCCCATTTTCCGAAAGTGCCTCCTTTTATTAAAGGTAAAAACATCTTTTCTGGAATCACTAAATGCGGCGCTAACTTATGAATCAAAGCTCGCTCTTGTCCCACTTCTCTTACTAAAGCAATCTCAAATTGCTTTAGATATCGAAGCCCTCCATGAATTAATTTAGTAGATTTACTACTCGTTCCAGAGGCAAAGTCTCCTTTTTCCACAAGGGCAACTGACATCCCACGTGAAGCCGCATCCAATGCCACGCCTGCACCTGTGATACCGCCTCCTATTACTAAAAGGTCAAAAGAAGTTTCTGATAATTTTTTAATACTTATTGTTCTATTCTGTCTCATGCTATTTCATTGCTTCAAAAATTGCGTATTTGCATTCTACTTCCCGAAAGGTGTATAATCCAAACGTAAACCTAAGTTAAAAGGTGCTTCTAACTTCCCAATTCTTTGAGAATATGCCTGATTGGTTATATTCTGTCCTAGGAGTGAAAATTTATACTGAGGTGAAAGCTTATAGGAAGCGCGTAAATCCACTCTCAAAAAACCATTATGATTTTCCCTAAATCGCTCTGCTCCCTTTATCGTATTTTGCAAAAAGGCATCAACCGCTTCCGTCTTACTATTATGAATAAAAGAACAGCCTATGGCTACTTGCTTGTATTCCGTCTGCCAATCCAATTTGAAAGAATTTTTAAACCGATATTTCAAAATGTTTTCTTGGCTGCTAGAGGATTTTTGAATCCTTTCGGAAAAATCAGTGTATTGGGGATCTAAAAACATTACGCCTGCCATAATGCTATTTTTAAAAGAAGCTAGCTTAGCGGTACCCGCAATGGTCCATTCTGTACCCAAAATTTTAGTATTTCCAATATTGACCGAAGCAAAAGAAAAACTACTTCCATCCACTCCACCAAAAGAAAATTCCATCATATCCTTATATCGAGAATAGAAAAAAGAAGCATCTAAAAATCCTTTCAGTTTTCTCCATTCAAAGCCCTGCTTAAAGCCTCCTTCGATGGTATAGCCTCGCTCCGAATTTAATTTTACATTGGGTGTAATTGAGATAACATCAATAGAAGTCGCAATGAACTTTTCCGCCACCGTGGGATATCTATATCCTTGCCCAAAAGATGCTCTTAAAAAAGATGCTTTCGCCAATCGCCAATTCAATCCCAAACGAAAAACAGGTTGTGATTCTTGGGTTCTACCATCGGGTATGGTGTCATAAGTGGTCACACCAAATATCGTGGAAGGGATAATCTCTGGGCTCTTCAATACATTGGTCTCGTACCGCACGCCGCCCACGATTGTCAAGTCTCCAAAATCTTTTTCCGTTTGCAAATACAATGCGGTATTATTAGACGAATACGTCGTATCCCCGTATAACTCGGCATCGACAAAAGTACCCGTATAAGCAGCTCCCACGGTCATACGAAGCCCAATTTCTTTGAACTTCTTCAAGTATTGGTACTCAGCAAAACGCATACTCGACTTGACTCCTTGGTCATCGCTATTCTTATTATTCACACCTAGATATCTTCCTTGTAATTTGTGATACCCGCCGAGTTTATCCTTAACCTTTAAGTAAGGATCTATGTTAAATCGAAGGCGTTTGGATTCCGAAAGCGTATTGGGTGCGGGCTGCAAAATACCTGTTGTGTCATCATTCCAATAGAAAAAAGTAGCGGTAGATCCTGGATTAAAATATCCTTGAACACCCACAACTATATTTTTTGAAAAATGATAGTCTAACCCCACAAAACCCCTTCCATATTTTTTATAGGTACCTTGTTTGTACCCTTCTTCCGACAGATAAAAGCCACCAACACTCACGCCCATATTTTTTATTCTTTGGCGAAAGACGGCACTCGTTCCACCCGAATAGGGCGCTTTATCCCACCATTTTTGACTTGCATCTTTGGGACTAAAATAAGTTGTATAAAAGGGGGCAATTCGGAGATATGGTTTTTCTTTCGGCTGTGCGGTTCTGATATTAATAATACCATTCATGGCAGACGATCCGTACAGTGCCGAAGCTGCGCCTTTTAGTATTTCTACTTGCCCAATATTCTCCACAGGCATATCTAACCAATTAGGGAAGGCTGCATCCGATTGCATGATGGGCATCCCATTCAACAACAATAAAACTCGGCTACCTGCTCCATAAGA
>JAJRQS010000243.1 GCA_024280135.1 Bacteroidota bacterium
AGGGACACCGATAACTTAATAACTTAACCATATATTTTTGATCCAAATTAATCTTTTGCTCTTGAGCAAGATTTCAAGTCTCATTTTATCGCCTTATAGAATATTCTGTCGACATAAGCCTGTTATTTCAAGTGAATTAACTAAAAACTGGACATAAACTACGTTATCCAGCATTTTTATATCCCAGCCTTTTGCTTGTCAGTCTGGCTTTTGGTTTGCATTCAATTTTTCGTATAAAGGCTAGAGTTTTGGTTAAGTTATTAAGTTATCGGTGTCCCTAGTAGTTGAAGGCTAGAGTTTTGGTTAAGTTATTAAGTTATCGGTGTCCCTAGTAGTTGAAGGCTAGAGTTTTGGTTAAGTTATTAAGTTATCGGTGTCCCTGGTATTGCTGTGAGATTCAGGATCATAGTGGCTAATAATTTTCGCGGCCATTCCGTGGGTTTTTCCTGCGCCAGCTCCTGCTATTTGAATCTCAATCATTAGTCATAAAGTCCACGACTTCTTGAATGTGCGCGGGCAGAACAATTTTTTTGTCGTTGTTCTTTTCAAAGATTGCATCGCATATTTTTAACATTGACTCAGCTTTGCTACCTATTAAGTACTCGGCCATCTGGTCTACATCATTACCTGTTCGGCCAAATATGGCTATTAGACTTTTAAGGTTGTCACCGGCATCTACTAGGTCATTTTCAAGCGTGTATTTTGTGGTCGTCCTAACAATTATGTTGGTGTTGTCGGTATCATACTTTTCGTGGTCAACTTTCGCTTTAGCATCCTTATTAATATCATCACGATCTCGGATCACTCCAAGTTTTTTATCTTCATTGCCTTCGTTGATTTGTAGCCATATATCCATAAAGGTCTTAAAGCCTTTTTGGCCAATCGAAATAACTTCTACTCGATGTATGTTTTCGTCATCGTTGTTGAGGATTGAGTTAATTAGCATTTCTTCAGTAGTTCCTTCTACCAATATGGTTCGGCCACTGAAAAGCAGTTTTAAAACATCAAAGTTGGGGCGTTTGCGAAGGTAGTTTGTTAGCTTGCTCTTTGTATCATTTAGATGGATAGCTTTATCACCTGATAATACGATCACGTTAGATAGTTGTAATTTGTTAATCACTTGGGGGTTGTGAGAGCTGACAAGTGTCTGTAAAGAAGAGTCTTCACTTTTCGTACTTTTATAGATGAAGTCTGTAGCAAAACGTAGATTATTTACGCTGAGGTGTGCTTCGGGTTCTTCGATGCAGCAAAGATTAAATACTTTATTGTTTGATTTGAAGAATTCAAATAGCAGAAAAATGTATACAAGGTTTCGATAACCTAGCCCGCGCTGGTAAAGGTAGCTTTCACCGGACTTAAGCGCGATGTTTGATAAAATACTCTTCAAGTTGGGTAGGTTCGGAATACACTCGAGTTTATCTAAACGATCAAAGAAGTTCTTGAAGTCTGGTTCAGGCTGCACGATTTTTCCAAATGTTTCAGTGCTTTCTATTGCATCGAAGAATTCACTATACGAGCTATTAATCTTTGCTTTGTCTTTTGCGCTCAATGAGCTTACTAGCATCTTTGTAAGGATGTCGTTTGACTTCTGAGTGCTACTTTCAGAAAAATCGTCACGCTCCGCGTTTATGAAATTGATTGATATATACTTGAGGTCTGAGTATCCGACCTTTTTCCCATTGTTCGATTGAGTTACATCGTAATCGTAGTGCTCAATGGGCAGATTAAACCAGTGGGTATCATCAACTTTTTTTACGTCTTTCAGAATTTCTTTGACGGTTTCTATAAAGTCATCTTCATTTTTTGGTAGGAAGTCGTATCTTATCTTATAGCTGTGGTCTTTTTCGGCACCCAAAATCCAGTTCGCTAAAATGTGCTCTTCAAAATGGTCTTCCGGATCGGTAAACTCAATTTCTATATGAACTTTGGGTATTAACTTTGTAATATCAACATCTGATTTTTTGTCAAGAATTGCTTGGTAAAATTCGGCAATTACTTCACGGTTAATATCCGATACCGAAAGTCGTTTCTTATTGAAGCTAATGTCGTTGCTATTCAGAGGTAGGGACAGAGCATCAAATAGATTGGTTTTTCCTGCTTCGTTCTCACCGATAATGAGGCTGAGGTTTGAAAGCGTAATCTTGAAGTTTTTGAAGGCACGGTAATTTTTTATTTCGACATTTCGAATATACATTTAAAATCCATCTCGTAGTTATTTGTGGCGATATAGATATTTTGGGTGAAGACCTTATCCTCGCAAAACCTTCCAGTATCCGCTTTGGGTCGTTTTGAGCCAATATACCAAAATTCTACTATGACAGCTAAGGATTAAATACAGCACTATATTAGATTTACTAACTGACCGCTTATGCTGAACAACAGACTTGAAAAATTTATAATAATGGAGGCTCTGGGTCGAAAACAGACCTAACGTCAGAAACTACAGGCTGATTGTAAGTCCTGAATACTACCGCGAAATCACACTAATGTTTAGACAAAAGCCATTTACATATCACTTATAAGTTTTGTTGAATTGTTCTGGCAGGTCAGCTTTTCGGCGTACTAAGCTTTGCTGGCGTCACCACGCCTGCTTTTCGCCGGTGAAACAGGTTCTTACCCGCCCATAACCAGAACAGGCTTTGCATACCCCGGACTGCGACTTTGCAATCGTTCAGGGTTCGGATGGCCAGCAACCTTCGTACTAAAAATGCGGGGCGGGAGTAGAAGCGTCGGAACGCG
>JAJRQS010000244.1 GCA_024280135.1 Bacteroidota bacterium
GAACAGTCGGCGTAAATATATTATTGGCTTCCATTGGAGCGCCTGTTTGCGCAAGCGAATTCTCCTTTCAACCCATTCATTTATTCACTAGTATGCGGACAACTGATAATTTAGCGGAAGATGTCAGTTACTTTCATGCTGAATTATTGCGTCTCAAAAAACTAGTAGATGTCGTTGAAGCTAACCCTAATGAAAAATACGTTATCATATTAGATGAAATCCTCAAAGGAACAAACTCAAAAGACAAACTAATCGGCTCTATTCAGTTCTTGGAAAAGTTACTCCACTACCCTATTTCTGGGCTGATTGCTACTCATGATCTGGCATTAGGAGAATTAGCTGACAAATATCCACGGAATTTTAAAAATATTTGCTTTGAAATCACTATCGCAAATGATGATGTGACCTACGATTACAAATTAAGAGAAGGCATTACCAAAAATTTTAATGCGACTTTTTTACTCCGTAAGATGGGATTGATATAATCAAAACTAGATATGTGTTTTTTCCTTCATTTTAAAGGTGGTAATCTTTGCTAATTATTGATCTTTTACTAACTTGTGGCTACATTTTCGAAAAGCTACTAAACATAAGAGATGAGCAATTATAGTATCAAGAATTTAGAAGAGTATTACAAGGTATATCGAAAGTCTATTCGCGAGCCTGAAGTCTTTTGGGAAGAAATAGCAGAAGAACATTTCAGTTGGCATCAAAAATGGGACAAGGTCTTAGAATGGGATTTTGATAAGCCCGAAATTAAATGGTATCAAGGCGCAAAATTAAACATTACAGAGAACTGTATTGACCGACATCTTCGGATGAGTGGGGACAAAACAGCCATAATATTTGAGCCAAATGACCCCGCTGAAAAAGCACAGCATATTTCTTATAACGAATTACGCAAACGGGTCAATCAGTTTGCTAATGTATTGAAAGACAAGGGAATAAAGAAAGGAGACCGGGTTTGCATTTACTTACCTATGATTCCTGAATTAGCCATTTCTTTATTGGCTTGCGCCCGAATAGGAGCCATTCACTCTGTTGTATTCGCAGGCTTTTCGGCAACGGCTTTATCCACCAGAATTAATGATAGTGACTGTAAGATTGTATTGACTTCAGATGGTTCTTATCGAGGTAAAAAGACCATAGATTTAAAAGGAATTGTAGATGAAGCGTTAAAAGATTGTCCGGGAGTCAATACTGTTTTGGTTGCTAAAAGAATACAATCTGATATACACATGGAGCCCAATCGAGATCATTGGTTGCAACCCTTATTAGATAAAGCCTCAACTGTCTGTGCACCCGAAATTATGGATGCAGAAGATCCCTTATTTATTTTATATACCTCAGGTTCTACGGGCAACCCCAAAGGCATGGTTCATACGACTGCTGGCTACATGGTCTATACCGCTTACACTTTTAAAAATATGTTTAAATATGCAGATGGAGATGTCTATTGGTGTACAGCAGATATAGGTTGGATCACGGGGCATAGTTATATTGTATATGGACCATTGGCAAATGGAGCTACGACTTTAATGTTTGAAGGAGTGCCGAGTTATCCCGATTATGGTCGCTTTTGGGAGGTTGTAGAAAAGCATAAAGTCAATCAATTTTATACCGCTCCTACTGCGATTCGAGCTTTGGCAAAAGAAAATTTAAGCTATGTCGAAAAACATGACTTGTCTTCTTTAAAAGTAATTGGATCCGTTGGAGAGCCTATCAATGAGGAAGCCTGGCATTGGTATAATGATAATATTGGAAAAGGAAAAAGTCCAATTATTGATACTTGGTGGCAAACCGAAACCGGTGGTATCATGATTTCTCCTATTCCCTATGTCACGCCAACGATTCCAACCTATGCGACCTTACCATTTATTGGTATTCAACCGACCTTAATGGATGAAGCAGGAAAAGAATTAAAAGGAAATCAAGTTGAAGGGCGCCTTTGTATTAAATTTCCTTGGCCTTCTATTGCTCGAACCATTTGGGGCAACCATCAACGCTATAAAGAGACCTATTTTTCAGCTTACGCAAATATGTATTTTACTGGGGATGGTGCGATGAGGGATGCCACTGGCTACTATCGTATTACGGGGCGTGTGGACGATGTGATTATTGTCTCTGGTCATAATCTGGGCACCGCACCTATTGAGGATGCCATCAATGAACATCCAGCTGTTGCCGAATCTGCTATTGTCGGATTTCCTCATGATATTAAAGGAAATGCTTTATACGGCTATGTCGTCCTGAAAGAAGCGGGAGAAACTCGTCTCCACGACAACTTACGCAAAGAGATAAATCAAAAAATAACGGAACGTATTGGGCCCATTGCGAAGTTGAATAAAATACAATTTACAAGTGGTTTACCCAAGACTAGATCCGGGAAAATCATGCGGCGTATCTTGCGAAAAATAGCTCACAAGGACACCAGCAATCTTGGTGATACTTCTACCCTATTGAATCCCGAAGTCGTCGAAAAAATTATTAAAGAGGCGCTTTAAGACGGATTATGATCAGCTTCTAGGTCCGTGGAAAAAAAGGTATAGCGGGTTTAAGGTGGGTAAAAAAGGTATTGCGGTTTTAAGGTTTTAAGGTGAAATAGAAACCAAGCACAAAATTTTTCATCCGCTAAAATCCGTACAAACCCGCTTAATCCGTGTCATCCGTGCCTGCCTAAATCGGCAGAGGCAGATGCTGTTTTAAATTGCATTATTTTCGAATGAGCTCATATTGCAACATCATAAATACCAGTGCAGGACCCACTACTTGCAGCGCATAAGGGAAAATATAATTTTCACGTAAGTAGGACGGGAAAAGTTCACTTGAGGCCAATACTGTTAATACAAACGTAAGTATCAACACTATTTTTTCGACCCAAGACCGCTTCGAAAGTATATACCAAATCGCCACACCCGGCATGGCAATTACATAAGTGGACGCATCCGCCAAATGATTAAAAATGACAACCCAAATCAAAATATAGCTCAAAAAATGAAATTTCAATTTTGGATAGGTTTTCCGCAAGGAAACAATAACCATTGTCAAAATCAAAAGGATAGCTGCCAGTATTTGAATCGTAATGACCGGCACTGTTATACCAAAACTATTAAAAAAACCCATTACAGAAATACCCATATTAGCTCCTCTACCCGTCTCATACGTACTCCCCCACATTTGATAAATCTGATACAATTCATTAGGAGAATATCGAACCAAAGGCAAAATCAAGAAGAAAGAAAACATCAATAATACATAGACATATACCCTTCTCTTAAATCTTCGCATCAACATAAAACAGGCTCCGATTGCTGCATACCCTTTCACAAAAAAACCGATAGTCGGGAAAAAACTAGCTCGAAAATAATCCTGTCGCTCTACATAAACAAAAGTCGCAAAGATTCCAGCCGCCACCATCGGTGCGGTATCAAAATGCTGAATAGCCGTCACCAACGAAACCAAGGAGAAGAAATACACAAAAATCATTTTATCCCGTTGGATGGGCAACAGCCTCAATCCATAATAAAACGAAACCATCAAAGCCGCTCCCCAGGCCAAAATACCCACAGGAATGGGCAGATAAGCAAAAGGAATAAATAATAAAGAAAAAGTAGGGTTGTAAAAAAAATATCCACTATACTCTTGTGGATACGCATCATACAAAGGCAGTTTATCAAAAAAATGATAAACTGAATTACGATAAATCGAAAAAGTATTATAGTCTGCCAGAAAATATTGCTGTGCCGCCACAATCAAGACGATTGCCATGTTGATTACAGCAATATACGTCGGATTCCTCAATGCTTCTTTTAGTCTTTCCATACCGAAATCATTCGTGGTAGCCTAAAAGTAGGCATTAATTAGCAATTATTTATCATTTTTCTTAATGCGATCCCAATCTTCTGTTTTGGGGTTATACTGTCTAATAATTCTAGCAGGATTACCTGCAACTATTGAAAAAGCTGGAACATCCTTGGTCACTACACTCCCAGCCGCTACCACAGCATGCTTACCTATTGTCACTCCGGCCACTACGACTACATTAGCACCCAACCATACTTCATCTTCAATTTTTATATGCTTAACAATATCTTTTTGTTTGGATATAGGTAAATTAGCATCCTCATAACCATGATTTTGCCCGGAAATAACTACATTTTGAGCAATCAAAATATCATTCCCTAAAGTAACAGGACCAATAATCACACTAGAAATCCCAATAAGTGTTCGCTCACCAATGATAACCGGTCCAATGGCGTTATTAATAACCGAAAAATCTTCAATCAGCGAATTAGCCCCTAGTTCAAAAGGACTAAAGGGGAACAAATCTTTTCTTGCCTTGCGGCTAAAAACGGCATTTTTACCCTTTTTATGCACAAATGGATTGAGTAAGGCCCGTACCCACCATCTAGGACGATACCTATTCCTCGGAATAAGCATAAAGTGAGCGATTTTCTTGAGCCGTTCACTAGATTTTATTCTATCTTTTATGCTCATTCCTGTAGATTTTTGTCCACTATGTTCCAAAAACTCTTCACTCGTTCTGTCCATGTATTACTTTTAGCCGTTAATAATCGTTGTTGTATACGTTGATTATTGTTTTCGGTTATAGCTTTATCTATTAATTGTATAAAATGGTCTTCGTCTTTCGCCAAATAGATCCATTCAGCAAAAGTCTTAATGTCATCAGAAAAGGTAGTAGAAACGATTGCTTTTCCAGCAGCTAAGTATTCATTTATTTTTAAGGGATAAATACTCTCCGTTTGTCTATTCAATGCGAAAGGAATAATTGCCACATCAAAATGCTGTAAATAGGAAGGTAATTCATTAATATTCTTTGAACCCGTCCAAATAACATTGGGCAACTTTTCAATTTCTAACTCATAAAACCTATCACAATTCACGGGTCCAACAAGTACTAATGTTTTATCCTGATGTGCTTCCGCCAAACGTTTAATTAAATCAAAATCAAAACGTACATTATCCATATTGCCCGTAAAACCAATCATCTTGGTAGTTACATCAGCTATTTCTTTAGGTCTTTCTAGTTTTTCCGAAAGGGCACGCTCAAAAATCGTCAAATCTACTGCATTGGGCAAAAGGTAGATGTTTGAATTAAGATGCTTTTTAATTTTCACCAAATTAGATGAAGTTGCCACCGTTACATCTGAGTCTCGAATAGCAATATCTTCTAAAGGCAAACCATGCCTGACCGTATATTCTTCTACTCCAAAATCATCGATACATTGATAGACATTCAATAACGGTGAAAATTTATCTTTTGGCAACACCCCTACAAAATAAGGGTCATAACAATTCAAATACACGTAGTTTTCGATGTTGTGCTCCTTAATTACTTGTTGAATAGTTTTTAAAATCCTCCTTCTATTAATTTTATAAAAGAAATTATAGATAGCACCATGAGGCAGCCAATTAATCGGAATCGTCAAAGGCGGATGTACCGCCACCATATTCGGATGATCCAACGTCGGCACGGTTTCATACTGCTTTTTACCCCGCAACAAAGCAGGCTTACGTTTTTTTGCCAATTTCGTCTTACGTAGATTCCAAAAATCCTTTAAGCTATAAGGATGATTGATATAGAAAACACGATTATTCTTGACAAACTCTTTTGAAAAAGAAAGAGATACCGAGGAATACTCATTATCCCAAGGGAACAGTGTCATATAGATGATGTCGATATGGTCATGGTTGTTCATAAAAAAACTTTGATGCTTTAAGTTGCAAAGATACTTGGAATAATAGTCTAAGGTGTATTGCTAGCAAATTTAATGCTAGTCTGTTTCATTTTCTTAACCTGATTAAACTATCATCCATATAAAGTGCAAAAAAAAAAGCTCATCCCTAGGGATGAGCTTTTGAAAAAAAAGTTGGCAGCGACCTACTCTCCCACCTGACGGCAGTACCATCGGCGCTGAAGGGCTTAACTACTCTGTTCGGAATGGTAAGAGGTGGACCCCTTCGCTATAGCCACCATTTTCTTTTGGACATAAATCAACCTATGTTGACGTCCTATTTCTTATATTTCTTTATTCTTTGAAGTTAATCAAAAAAGTCAATGAAATATGGGAGTGTAAATCACAATTCTTTAAACTCTGAATGCTTTAAATTTAATTAAAAAAGAAAGCTTTCGGGTAATTAGTACTACTCGACTCCATACATTACTGCACTTCCATCTATAGCCTATCAACGTAGTAGTCTCCTACGACCCTCAATAGAATACTCATCTTGAAGTTGGCTTCGCACTTAGATGCTTTCAGTGCTTATCCATTCCATACGTAGCTACTCAGCAATGCACCTGGCGGCACAACTGATACACCAGCGGTATGTCCAACTCGGTCCTCTCGTACTAGAGTCAGATCTTCTCAATATTCTCGCGCCCACAACAGATAGAGACCGAACTGTCTTGCGACGTTCTGAACCCAGCTCGCGTGCCACTTTAATGGGCGAACAGCCCAACCCTTGGGACCTTCTCCAGCCCCAGGATGTGACGAGCCGACATCGAGGTGCCAAACCTCCCCGTCGATATGAACTCTTGGGAGAGATCAGCCTGTTATCCCCGGAGTACCTTTTATCCTTTGAGCGATGGCCCTTCCATTCAGAACCACCGGATCACTTTAGCCTACTTTCGTACCTGATCGACTTGTCAGTCTCCCAGTCAAGCACCCTTGTACTAATACGCTCTTTGCATGGTTACCGTCCATGCTGAGGGTACCTTTGCGAGCCTCCGTTACATTTTAGGAGGCGACCACCCCAGTCAAACTACCCACCACATATGGTCTCCTATTGCTAGGATTAGAACCAAAATACAAGAAGGGTGGTATTTCACCAACGACTCCACAATGTCTAGCGACACCGCTTCACAGTCTCCCACCTATCCTACACATCTTGTATTCGAGCACAATATGAAGCTGTAGTAAAGGTTCACGGGGTCTTTTCGTCCCGTTGCGGGTAATCGGCATCTTCACCGATACTTCAATTTCACCGAGCTCATGGTTGAGACAGTGCCCAGATCGTTACACCATTCGTGCAGGTCGGAACTTACCCGACAAGGAATTTCGCTACCTTAGGACCGTTATAGTTACGGCCGCCGTTTACCGGGGCTTCAGTCAAGAGCTTCTCCGAAGATTACCCCCTTCCTTAACCTTCCGGCACCGGGCAGGTGTCAGACCCTATACTTCATCTTTCGATTTTGCAGAGTCCTGTGTTTTTGATAAACAGTCGCCTGGGCCTCTTCACTGCGACCAAATAAATTTGGTGCCCCTTCTCCCGAAGTTACGGGGCTATTTTGCCTAGTTCCTTAACCATGAATCACTCGAGCGCCTTAGGATACTCTCCTCGACTACCTGTGTCGGTTTATGGTACGGGCTCTTTATACCTATAGTTTAGAAGCTTTTCTTGGAAGTATGCTACAGACCATTATCAGATTGCTCCGTAGAGCGCTCTGTACTATCGTGCATCAGCTCAGAAACCGGATTTACCTAGTTTCTTCATCACCTAAACACTTCAACGCACTATTCCGTCAGTGCGCAGATCGTTCGCGACTTCGTCACTCCATCACAGTATAAAAAGGTACAGAAATATTAATCTGTTTTCCATCGAGTTCGCCTCTCGGCTACCCCTTAGGTCCCGACTAACCCTGTTCTGATTAGCATCGTTCCAGGAATCCTTAGTCTTACGGCGAACGGATTTCTCATCCGTTTTATCGTTACTCATGCCTACATTTGCTTTTCTAACCGCTCCAAAATGACTCACATCACTCCTTCACCGCAATCAGAATGCTCCCCTACCTCCTACTATTGCTAGTAGGACCATAGCTTCGGTGTACTGTTTAATGCCCGATTATTTTCCGCGCAAGATCGCTCGACTAGTGAGCTGTTACGCACTCTTTAAATGAATTGCTGCTTCTAAGCAAACATCCTAGCTGTCTAAGCAATCTCACATCGTTCATTCAACTTAACAGTAACTTGGGGACCTTAGCTGTTGGTCTGGGTTCTTTCCCTCTTGGCAATGGACCTTAGCACCCACTGCCTCACTGCTCGTGTATTTTGTTATGGCATTCGGAGTTCATTAGGGGTTGGTAGGTCGTGAAACCCCCTAGCCCTATTGGTAGCTCTACCTCCATAACAATTTTAACCACGAACGCTGCACCTAAATGCATTTCGGGGAGTACGAGCTATCTCCAAGTTTGATTGGCCTTTCACCCCCACCCACAGGTCATCCAAACACTTTTCAACGTATACTGGTTCGGTCCTCCACTTCGATACTATCGAAGCTTCAACCTGCCCATGGGTAGATCACTTGGTTTCGCGTCTATCCCTACTAACTCGACGCCCTGTTAAGACTCGCTCTCGCTTCGCATCCAGTCTTGCTGACCTTATGCTTGCTAGTAAGGAATAACTCGTAGGCTCATTATGCAAAAGGCACGCCGTCACCACACGAAGTGGCTCCGACCGCTTGTATGCGATTGGTTTCAGGTGCTTTTCACTCCCTTTATTAGGGTTCTTTTCACCTTTCCCTCACGGTACTTGTTCACTATCGGTCTTCTAGTAATATTTAGCCTTTCCAGATGGTGCTGGTAGTTTCACACAGGGTTTCACCGGCCCCGCGCTACTCAGGATACTGCTAGGTTCAATTCATCTTTCGTGTACGGGACTCTCACCCTCTTCGGTCTACCTTCCCAGATAGTTCCACTAAAATTATTGGTACCACATCGCAGTCCTACAACCCCTTACTCACGTAAGGTTTGGGCTGTTCCCCGTTCGCTCGCCACTACTTAGGGAATCACTATTGTTTTCTATTCCTCCAGGTACTTAGATGTTTCAGTTCCCTGGGTTACCACGCTTTCACGTGCATGGTCTTCAACCATGCGGGTTCCCCCATTCGGACATCTACGGATCAAAGGATATTTGCTCCTCCCCGTAGCTTTTCGCAGCTTATCACGTCCTTCGTCGTCTCTAGAAGCCTAGGCATCCGCCAATCGCACTTATTTGCTTTCTACTCTTTTCAGAGATTAATTCTATTGTGATTTATTATTCACTCCCA
>JAJRQS010000245.1 GCA_024280135.1 Bacteroidota bacterium
AGCCCGATAAATGCAGCTAAAAAACCTCCGATGATGGGTAAGATGTAATCCATTTGTTCTTGTTTAATGATTCAATAGTTTGCTAGTTCAAAGGTAATTAAATGATTGTAAGTCATTTAGTGATAATGGTCACACTTTTATCACTTTTTTATTTTGTATTTTTGCCATGTTAGAAATCTTTGATTTAATCCAAAAAGAAAGACATGGGATTTTTTGATTTTTTATTCGGAAAGAAAAAAGGTGCCGAAGTCAATTTTAAGCAATTGGCTAAATCTGGAGCCGTCATTTTAGACGTTCGAACAAAGGAGGAATTTAATGCTGGGCATATTAAAGGAGCAAAGAATATTCCTGTTCAAGTAATTGAAAAGCATCTTGACGAGTTAAAAGCCTTAGACAAACAAATAATTGCTTATTGTAGAAGTGGCAGACGTAGTGGTAATGCTACCCGAATCATGGTCAATGCAGGCATTAATGCTGTCAATGGCGGTGGGTATGAGGCACTGAAAAACATCCTTAAATAGCGTGTCTAGATAGCACATCCTTGCTTGTTGAGCAAGGACGTGCTCATTAAGATAGTGGTAAAGACTCATTTGAATTATTTAGCTTTTTTGCGTAGCAAATAAAGAGAATTCGTGTAAATCTGTAAAATCCGTCTCTATTTTAGACTTACTCAAGTATGTAGTACCAATAATGGAATCTTTGTATTTAAAGCCATTTGTTTTGTTATACTTTTGTGAAAAATCCCTTCCCAAAAAGTACGCTTTTCGTTGACTAAAACCAACAAATCCGTATCATGGTTGTCCATATACTTGTTGAGACCATATATCACGCTTGAATCTGTTACTTCCGCAAAGTACATTGGTGTACTTGGGTTTTTTAGGGAGAATACTTTGTCAAATATCAGTTCTTCTGGGCTTGTATTTATTGAATCCGTTTTATCATTGACATGAACAAAATGCAAGGCTGCATTAAAAGTTTCTGCAAAATCTAATATTGTTTTTAGGACGTCTCCTTCGGTAGCCGTGTAATCGCTTGCAAATAGAATGTCATTATAACCACTAAAAGAGGTATCTGGAGGAATGAGCATGACGGGGCAGTGTGCTTTTTGACTTACGTCAGAAGAAATAGTCCCTAGGATTTTCTCAATGGACATGTGTTCCCCCATTGTGCCCATGATAATAAGGTCTACTTCATCTGTTTCCGAATCTTTTACGATTTCATCAACGGCGAATCCTAAACGAGCTTCATAGCGGACATGGGCATCATGACCAGCCAATTCTTTAAGTGATGTATTGATACGCGCTTCCTGTTCTGGAATGCTCAAAAGCATGGCTGGGTTATTAGCATCTAAAGGCGAGTTGTACACATGAATAAGCTTTAGACTAGCTTGCGTTTTTTTTGCGAAAGCAAGTGCAAATTCGTAAGCATTTTTAGAAGTGGGTGAAAAGTCAATTGGAACAAGAATCTTTTTCATGGTAGAGGTTTTTTTGTACGATTAGTATGAATCAAAATGGATTATTGTGGTCTTGATTCTTTTCAATCCAAGGTTAAGAGTAATTTCTTAAATAAAAAATGATGTAGTTTAGCTTTTTTACTGATCTTTGTCATAGATTACGCTTGCTTATCTTTTGAAACGCACTATAATGAATATTGAATCAGACCTATTATTAAAAGCGATTGTGGAATCAACTAGTGATGGGATTATCATTATTGATTGCAAAGGGTCAATTCAGTTTGTAAATGAATCAACTTGTGCGCTGTTTGATTATTCCCGAAAGGAGTTGGTCGGACATTCTATAAATTTTCTTTTGCCCGAAGGGGTAAAACCCAAGCACCATGATCAATACATTAAAAAATATGTGGAAACAGGTCAGGCGAAAGTAATTGGTGTGGGTAGAGAAGTAGAAGGGAAGCGAAAGGACGGAACAACTTTTCCTTTTTGGTTGAGTGTGAACGAAACAAGAATAGACGGTAAGATTTTTTTTACAGGATTGGTTCATGATTTGACAGAACAAAAGAAAACGGAAAGAGCTTTAACCGCACTAGCAAAAGATTTAGAAGGAAAAGTTGCCAAAAGGACGAAAGAATTAGCTCGGTCAGTCAATAAACTCTTAAAAATTAATCTCCAACTAGAAACTGAAATTAAAAACAAAGAGGCCTCTGAAATAGCCTTGAAACATAGCCAAGAATCATTGGAAGTGGCGCTGCAACAAGAAAAGAACCTCAATGAAATGAAGTCTAGATTTTTGTCCATGGCTTCTCATGAATTTAAAACACCGCTTAGTGCCATTCTATCTTCTGCTTCCATCTTAAAAAGATATACACAAACAGAACAACAAGATAAACGTGAAAAGCATATTGAAAAAATCAAAAGAATGATTCGGCAACTGAATGACGTTCTAAATGATTTTTTATCTGTAGAACGTCTAGACGGAAATGAAATTGAAACGGCTCAAGGGGAATTTGATGTCCAAGACTTTATGACGAATGTCATCGAAGAAATGGAAGGTGTTTTAAAGCAAGATCAAACGATTGCTGTTAAGTATTTGACAGAAGTGCGAAGCATTTATCAAGATTCACATATCTTGAGAATTATTTTACGCAATTTATTATCTAATGCAGCAAAGTACTCAGATGAAGGAAAAGAAATAAAAGTGGAAATCAGTAAAGAAGGTTTTAATTTGGTGATTAAAATCATTGACGAGGGGATTGGGATTCCTCCGAAAGACCAAGCCTATATTTTTACTAGATTTTATAGAAGTACGAACGCTTCAAATATTAAAGGTACGGGATTGGGCTTAGCCATTGCCGATCGTTATCTCAATGTATTAGGTGGCAGTATTTCATTTACTTCGGAGTACAAAAAAGGAAGTACCTTTATAGTTAAATTACCAACTAAAATAAAAGATGGAAAAGAATAGAAAAATTTTGGTCATAGAGGATAATGAGGATGTAAGAGAGAATCTAAAGGAATTATTGGAACTTTCTGGCTATTTAATAGAGACAGCGGTAGATGGAAAACAGGGTGTCATTCGGGCGTTACAGTTTGTTCCGGATTTAGTCCTTTGTGATGTGATGATGCCTGAGCTTGATGGATTTGGGGTATTGCGTATAATGAGTAGTAAGCCCACTTTAAATAGAATTCCTTTTATCTTCTTGACGGCCAAAACAGATAAGCAAGACATTCGGAAAGGGATGAATTTAGGAGCGGATGATTATATTGTGAAACCATTTGATGATGTTGAGTTGTTGGAAGCTATTGAGACACGCATGAAAAAAGCTGCATTGCTTAGATCTGACATGGATCTTGATAATAATCAACATTTGTCTG
>JAJRQS010000246.1 GCA_024280135.1 Bacteroidota bacterium
GAAGCTTATTGGAGCTTTGATGATTCAAAATTGGTATTTCAAGCTAAAAATCCTGCATGGAATGCACCTTGCGATCAAATTTATGTAACCGGCATCAATCAAACTTGGCCTAAAGGAAAAATCCCACCCCTGATTTCTACTGGAAAAGGACGGACGACTTGCTCTTACTTTATGCCTGGAGACTCCACCATTATTTATGCTTCTACTCATCTTGCAGGAGATGCTTGCCCACCCCTTCCTGCCAAAAGAGATGACCACAAATATGTCTGGCCTATCTACAAATCTTTTGACATTTTCTTGGCAGACTTAGACGGTAATATCATCAAAAGAATGACAGATACACCTGGATATGATGCAGAACCGACCGTTTCGCCGAAAGGGGATAAAATAGTCTTTACTTCAACTAGAACAGGTGATTTGGAGCTTTTTACGATGGATATTGATGGCAGCAATGTGAAGCAAGTCACGCATGAGTTGGGCTATGATGGGGGTGCTTTTTTCTCACCAGATGGCACAGAATTAATCTTTAGATCTTCTAGACCTAAGACTCCAGAAGACATCAAAGATTATAAAGATTTACTAAAGAAAGGACTCGTCACGCCTACGAGTATGGAGCTCTATATCTGTAATGTAGATGGTAGTAACTTGCGTAAAATCACTAATTTAGGGAAAGCGAATTGGGCACCATTCTTTCACCCTTCCGGGAAAAAGATCATCTTCGCCTCCAATCATGAATATGAAAGAGGTTTCCCTTTTAATCTATACATGATTAATACAGATGGTACTGGATTAGAGAAGATTACAGCGAGTGGCATGTTTGATGCATTCCCCGTTTTTTCTAATGATGGCAAATACCTAGTCTTCTCTTCAAACCGAAATAATGGAGGCGGACATGACACGAATCTTTTTATTGCAGAATGGAAGGATTAATAAATTAACTTTGAGAAACGTACAATGAAAGGAATTACCCCACAAACCATACTTTTAATTATCATTGGATATTTTATCCTTTTGATGGTGATTTCTTGGCTGACCTCTCGAAAAGCAACGAACAACACTTTTTTTGTTGCAGATAATAAATCTCCTTGGTATTTAGTCGCTTTCGGAATGATTGGGGCTAGCCTGTCAGGGGTGACTTTTATTTCCATTCCTGGAGGAGTGGGTGCAACGGAGGAAGTAATGAAACAGCTAACAGGCGAAGCGACCCTTCGAGCCAATGTCTATTTTTCTTATATGCAAATGGTCATGGGTTATCTTGTCGGCTATGCCGTCATTGCACTCATTCTCCTACCCTTGTATTATCGTCTAAAGTTGACTTCAATTTATGAATACCTCGGTAATAGATTTGGTTATAAAACACAAAAGGCAGGCTCTGGCTACTTCTTGATTTCTAGGATTTTAGGTGCTTCTTTACGTATCTTTTTAGTAACTATTGTTTTACAAAAATTCATGATGGATTCCTTTGGAATTCCTTTTGCTATTACGGTGATTATCATGGTGGCATCTATTTGGGCGTATACAAATAAAGGGGGCATCAAAACCATCATTTATACGGATACGCTTCAGACTCTTTTTATGCTCGTAGCTGTCGTAGCGACTATCGCTTATATAGGATCGTCAATGGGTCAATCCTTTTTTGAAATACTCGGCACAGTAAGAGACAGTGAATATTCAAAAGTCTTTTTCTTTGATAACGGCTGGAGCGACCCGAATTTCTTTCCGAAGCAGTTTTTGAGTGGCGCTTTGATTGCCATTGTAATGACCGGCTTAGATCAAGACATGATGCAAAAGAACCTGACTTGTCGTTCGCTTAAAGAAGCACAATGGAATATGGGATCCTTTGTTTTTGTATTGGTATTTGTGAATGCACTATTCTTAGCTTTGGGTGCTTTATTGTACATTTATTCAGCGAATATCGGCATTCAGTTACCCGCTAAAACCGATCAACTATATCCCCTTTTAGCGTTGCGTCACTTTCCGCAATATATTTCTATTATCTTTTTGGTTGGTTTTATTGCCGCAGCGTTTTCAAGTGCGGATTCTGCTTTGACCTCTTTAACCACTTCTTTTAGTAAAGACTTTTTAGGTCTAGGGGTAGGAAAAGGAGATGAAAAAACGGAGAAAAAACTACGTTTCTTTGTGCACATCGCTTTTTCGATTATTGTTATTTTAGTCGTAATACTCGTTAATATTTTTAATAATGGCAGTATCGTCAATGACCTATTCAAAGTGGCTGGATACACCTATGGACCTATTTTGGGTATGTTTGCCTTTGGTATGTTAACGACTCGAAAAATTAAAGACAACCTAAGTATTCCTGTCACACTAGCGGCGGTTGTGGTGACTTATTTAATCGACACGATTTCAGCCAATTCCTTTGGTTTTGCTTTTGGCTTTTTTATCCTTGCGGTAAATGGGCTGATGACTTTTCTTGGTCTTTGGTTAATATCAGAACCTGGTAAAGAAGAAGAAATTGTGCCTGGTCATTCAGGTTTGAATTAATACCTCAATGAAAAAAAATCGTGCAAAGCCTTTTCTGAAATGGGCCGGAGGTAAAACCCAGTTAATCAAGGAGATAGAACCCATTTTGCCTAGTTTTACATCAAGCAAACCTTTCACTTATGTTGAACCATTTATCGGTGGAGGTGCCGTTTTATTTTGGATCTTGGATAGGTTTCCCAATATCCAAAAGGCCGTAATTAATGATATCAATACGGACTTAACGAATTGCTACAAAACGATAAAAGAAGAAGTTCATTCACTCATTGACCTACTCAAAAAATGGGAAAAAGAGTATCATGCTTTAGGCGAAGACCAC
>JAJRQS010000247.1 GCA_024280135.1 Bacteroidota bacterium
TATCGTTCCTATGATTAATAGAGACTTCTTTGCAAATGTCATTTCGGGTATAGAAAGTGTTGCCTTTAAAAATGGTTTTAATATTATCATTTGCCAATCCGATAATAAATCTGACAAAGAAGCCCAACATATTGACACACTTATAAGTAGTGGTGTTGCCGGTGTCTTGGTATCTTTGGGTTTTGAAACTACAGATTTTTCACATTTTGATAAATTAACCCAATTAGGGATACCTTTAATATTTTTTGATCGTGCACCCGACCATGATAGATCTATTAAGATTATAAACAATGATAAAATAGGTGCGTACAAAGCAACCATGCACCTAATTGAAATGGGCTATAAAAGAATCGCCCATTTTAGTGGACCAGACCATCTTCAACTTTATAAAGATAGAAAGGAGGGATATATTGATGCTTTGCAAGAAAAAGATATTGTCGTTGATGCAGAATTGATCATCGCGCAAAAACTAACAAAAGCATCAGGCTATGAAGCGATGAAAAAGTTAATTGCTTTAAAAAATCCACCTGATGCTGTCTTTAGTGCTAGTGATTATGCTGCATTAGGTGCGCTACTCTATTTAAAAGAAGAGAGAATTAAAATACCAGAGCAAGTAGGATTAGTCGGATTTAGTAATGAAGGATTTACACTTCTTACGGGTCCCGAATTATCCTCTGTTGACCAACACGGAAAAGAAATTGGAAAATATTCTGCTAAAGTTTTCTTTGAGGAAATTAACAGTGAAGAATTTATTCCTAGAACCATAATCCTAGATCCTAAACTAATTATTAGGGGGTCTTCATTACGAAAACAAAACAATAAATAACCATGGCACAAAATTACACACTCCGTTATGCGGCACACCCTAAGGATGTAAAGACCTATGATACTCAACGACTTAGAGAAGAGTTTGCGATAGAAGGTCTTATGAAAAAGGGTCAAATTAATATTGTCTATTCTTTATTTGATAGGTTTGTTACAGGTGGAATTGTTCCGACTACAAAGGCTCTCACCCTAAAGCCTATTGATGAATTTAAAGCTAAGTATTTTTTAGAAAGAAGAGAGCTTGGTATTATTAATGTCGGAGGAGCTGGAACTGTCACAGTAGATGGAAAAGCTTATAAAATGAAATATAAAGAAGCTTTATATGTGGGGCGTGGATCAAAAAAGATTGTATTTAAAAGTAATAGTAAAACTAAGCCGGCCCTATTTTATTTTAATTCTTCTCCTGCGCATAAAACTTACCCCACTAAATTAGTGACGATGAAAGATGCTGAAGTGGTTCATCTTGGAAGCCTTAAAACAGCTAACGATCGTCAAATAAATAAATTACTAGTGAATTCTGTGGTTAAAACTTGTCAATTACAAATGGGTATGACAGAATTGAAAGAAGGTAGTGTTTGGAATACCATGCCTGCCCATTCTCACAATCGTCGAATGGAAGTTTATTTTTATTTTGAAGTACCAAAGGGTCAATCTGTTTGTCATTTCATGGGCGAACCTCAAGAAACTCGTCATATCTGGTTGCAAAACAATGAAGCCGTTATCTCTCCTTCTTGGTCAATTCACTCAGGTGCAGGTACTTCTAATTATATTTTCATTTGGGGAATGGCTGGTGAAAATTTAGATTATGGTGATATGGATGGTGTAAAAATCACTGATTTACGTTAAAACTATTAAAAATAGATAGATGAAAAAAGTCATTACATTTGGAGAAATCATGCTTCGATTAGCAGCTCCAGGTTATTTAAGATTAAAACAAAGTAGTCAATTGACATCTACTTTTGGAGGTGGTGAAGCGAATGTCGCGGTGTCTTTAGCTAATTATGGTATTCCTGTGAATTTTGTCACTCGGCTTCCGCAAAATGACATCGGTCAATGGTGTGAAGGAGAACTAAAAAAACACGGCGTTAATACTTCTGACATTATTTGGGGAGGCGAAAGATTAGGGATTTATTTCCTAGAAACAGGTGCTGTTAGTCGTGGAAGTAAAGTGGTTTATGATAGAGCACACTCGGCGATTTCTACAATCGAAAAAGGTATGATTGATTGGGCCAAAGTACTAGAAGGAGCAGATTGGTTTCATTGGACAGGTATTACACCAGCTATCTCAAAAGGTGCTGCTGATGCTTGTTTAGAAGCTATTCAGATGGCAAATAAAATGGGTATTACTGTTTCGACAGATCTTAATTACCGAAAAAAACTTTGGAAATGGGGTAAAACTCCCCAAGAAGTAATGCCTGAATTAGTCGCTGGATGTGATGTCATCTTAGGTAATGAAGAAGATGCTGAAAAAGTATTTGGCATTCATCCCGAAGGTGTTGATGTTACGCAAGGTCACGTGAGTGGCGAGGCATATAAGTCTGTTGGTCAACAATTGATGACTAAATTTCCAAGAGCCCAGAAAGTAATCATCACGCTCAGGGGATCTAAAAGTGCTAATCACAACACTTGGTCTGGCGTGCTTTGGGATGGACAGAAACTGTATCAAGCACCGACATATCAGATTACTCATATCGTCGATCGTGTAGGAGGTGGAGATTCCTTTATGGGTGGATTGATTTATGGTTTAATGACCTATGACTCGAATCAAGAAGCACTCAATTTTGCTGTTGCAGCTTCGTGTTTGAAACACACTATTTTTGGGGACTTCAATTTAGTGACAGTCGAAGAAGTCGAAAAATTAATGAGTGGTGATGCATCTGGTCGAGTTGCTCGATAGGTTCATTGTCACTTTAATATTAAAAATAAAAAATGAGTTTACAATTATTTGACCTTACGGGAAAAACGGCCTTAGTTACGGGTGCTTCACATGGCTTGGGTATGGCCATTGCTGTTGGATTAGCAAAAGCAGGCGCAACTATTATTATTAATGGTCGGTCTCAAGAAAGATTGGATGCTGCGAAAATTGAATATGCAAAACAAGGCGTAAAAGTCTCTGCATACGTTTTTGATGTCACCAAAGAAGACCAAGTTATTAAGGCTTTGGATGCGATGGAAAAAGAAGTTGCACCTGTTGATATATTAGTTAATAATGCAGCAATAATCAAACGTGTGCCTATTCTAGAGATGAAAGCAGAAGACTTCAGACAGGTCATAGACATAGACTTAGTTGGCCCTTTTATCATGGCGAAGAATGTAGTGAAACGGATGCTTGCGCGAAAAGCAACCGGCAAAGTCATCAATATGTGTTCCATGATGAGTGAAGTCTCTCGAAACACCGTCAGTGCCTATGCAGCAGCCAAAGGGGGGCTAAAAATGTTGACGAAAGAAATGGCTGACGAATGGGCAAAATTAGGAATTCAGAGCAATGCTTTGGGCCCTGGATATTTTGCTACTGACCAAACAGCTCCCATCCGAGTAGATGGTCATCCTTTTAATGATTTTATAGTAAAGCGAACTCCAGCACGCCGTTGGGGAAATCCAGATGAGCTACAAGGGGCTGCCATTTTCCTTGCGTCAAAAGCATCCGACTTTGTCAACGGCCATATACTTTATGTGGACGGGGGGATTTTGGCGACGTTGGGCAGCCATGCGGGAGAAGACTAATTGCCTATCACATTTGTTAAATATAAAACCTAGACATGAAAAATGGCCTACTATTTATAATACTAATACTAGCATTTGGTTGTAAGTCAACTCAAGACCAAATCCTAAAAACATTAGTTTTTCCCACAGA
>JAJRQS010000248.1 GCA_024280135.1 Bacteroidota bacterium
GACCTATTGGTAATCAAAAAAAATCACTATGGCTAATTTTTATGAACACTTTATTACTAATAAACAGATTCGAAAAATCATTTCAAATGGAAACTTGAAGCACTTAATGGATGTTTCAGATGAAAAAATAGTATGCTGGACAAAAAATGGATTTACAGCGAAGGAAATGCAATTTGGAAAATTCTGTGCTAATACAATTAGTATAGGTCAAAGAGAAAAAACTATTAATATATCATTCTATGTCGATGATTTCACTTTGTATGAGGATGCCAATAAATACTTCTTTACAGGCAAAGTAAACCCGATTTTTATAAAATTTAATAAAATAAAAAATATTAAATATCGACGTTTTTCTGCTCACATCCTAAGTCGAAATATAGATACTACTGTTACAAGACCTTCGACAAATGG
The DNA here is from genome assembly GCA_024280135.1 of Bacteroidota bacterium. GTDB lineage: Bacteria > Bacteroidota > Bacteroidia > Chitinophagales > Saprospiraceae > HyVt-613. The sequence goes on from JAJRQS010000248.1 coordinate 412, forward strand.
AATTCTTATTCATATAGAAATCCATATCGAGTGAACTATTTTTCTATTCTCAATAGTCTGTATAAATAAATAAATAAATAAGAGTACTAGGAAGCACTAATCGCTAGTGCTTCCTTTTTATATTGGTCTAGAATTACAGTACTAGTGCTTCCTTTTTTTGTTTTTGAGTACTCCTTTTTTGGTTGCGTACTTTTCCAAGATGAAGATGCTTAAGATGCCTAAAGCTCTTTTTATCATTACCTTGTAATTGAATATTGAAATTATGAACCAAAACTCCGGAAAATTTTTAAAGAAAGCTTTAAAACTCTTAGTAGCGATTAGTCTTGCTATCGCTCATAATACTGGGGAGAAGTATCGTCCGTCTCCTGATTCCAGTAAGCAGGTGTAACCTTTCTTCCGTCCAACGTCAATAAACGACGTTGATACACAAAAGTAGTGGGATTAAAAACTAGGTCGGTGGTTGCTACATTATACAAGGTTGGATCCTCTTCTGTCTTGCCAGGGATATCTTGAATAATGATTTCAAAACCATTGTGTTCGAGCAGTTCTTTAAGAAAGTGCATGCGTTTTTCATCGACTTTCTTTTCGACAAAAGAGACGATGTTTTCATCCGTTTTATTCAACTTACCAAATACGTTTTTTCCTAAAAATGCCATGATGCTTAGTTTGAAGCGAGTTGAAGAATATATTCATAAAATGGGCTGTACATGCCTAATACTAATATTCCGATAACGGATAAGGCTAAGCCTATTTGGACAGGCCATTCATTCTTAAAGAATGCGATTGGTTTATCTGACTTGCGCAAAAACATAGCCCGAACCACCAACAAATAATAATATAAAGAAATGGTCACATTAATAACACCAATGATGACCAACAGATAATAATTGTGTGCAGCGGCTGACATGAACAAAAAGAATTTGCCAAAAAAACCTGCAACGGGTGGTATGCCCGCAAGGGAAAACAAACCTAACAACATCACTAATGCCAATTTTGGATTGGTTCGATATAAGCCATTGTAATCATCCATTTGCTCTTTGCCCGTCTTTAGGCTAATGACTTGTACCACACCAAAAGTAGCCAAGTTGGAAAAAATATAAATGGCCGAGAAATAGATAACTGAAGTCAAACCCATTTCGTCAAAAGCTAAGATACCCATGAGGATAAATCCTGCTTGTGCCACTGATGAAAAGGCCAAAAATCGTTTCATGTTTTTTTGCCGCAAGGCGAATAAGTTTCCTACCGTCATCGTCAATATGGCCAACCAAAACAAAGCTGGTTTCCATACCGTCGTCATCCCTTTACCTATCTGAAAGAGAATCAATATCATCGCGAATACCGCAGCAGCTTTAGAGATAACTGACAAGAAGGATGACACTGGAACAGGTGCACCTTCATATACGTCAGGTGTCCAAAAATGAAAGGGAACCAACGAAATCTTAAACGCCAAGCCCGACATAAACATGAGCAAAGCAATAGCACTTAACCCTGTCAAATGGAAACTTTGAGCCACTTCCGTAAAATAAATGGACCCTGTAATTCCATAAATCAGAGAGATTCCAAATAACATCACCGCCGACGAAACACCAGCCATCAGGATGAATTTTACACCTGCTTCGGCAGAACGTTTCTTCGCCAAATCAAAAGCCACCAATCCAGCTACTGGCAAAGAAGCCAATTCTAACCCCAAGAAAAACATTAAAAAATCACCGGCAGAAATCATGTAATACATCCCCAAAACCGTTGAGAATAAAATAATATAAAACTCTGTCAAACGGTTTCTATTACTCCATTTTACACGTGCCCATGTCCATGTCTGTAATAGTAATATCAAAACCCCAACATTGAGGATGTTTTTCATATTATGGTGCAAGTGAGTTGTCTGAAAGCTTCCACCAAACATACTTCCCTCTCCTAATGGCATAAAACCAAAAGCCGTATGCAAAGCAAATAAACCAGTGGCAATACCCACCACATTTTTCTTGTCTTTGTCTGTCAACAAAATTTCCACCACTAATAAAAGTAGGATAATTCCTAACAGAACAAATTCATCACGCATTAATAAAAAATTATTCATCTCTTTTTATTTCTTATTGGCCATTTAGTTGCCATTTTTTTCATCATAACAAAAATAATGTTTCCAACTTTATTCTCATTAATACCCACTATGACTCAATTGCTCTACAATCGGAGCCAAACTATCTTGAATTAAACTCACCAACCAATTTGGCGCAAGCCCTATAGCCATCACCGGCAATAAAACCAATAAAGCACCCACTTTTTCGTACCATACGGCTTTAGGTAAATCTTCAAACTCTTGATGCTTTATAGGGCCCATCAACATCATTCCGACCACTCGTAAAATATAAACCGCTGTCACTACTATTGCCGATACCGCCAAGATCGAGAATATTCGATGTATGGTATCTGGGTTCTGGAAAGCACCAACAAAAATATGCATTTCGGCAACGAAACCACTCAACCCGGGAAGTCCCAAAGAGGCCATTCCTATTATCATATAGACTACTGCAATGAAGGGTAAAACCTTGAGTAAGCCGCCCATTTTTCTCACATCCCGAGTATGTGTTCGACCATATAACATGCCGATGAGGGCAAAGAAAACGGCTGTCATCAAGCCATGTGATATCATTTGTAATACGGCGCCAGTATATGCCGTCTTATTTAATGCCATCATTCCAAAAAATATTAAGCCCAAGTGACTTACGGAAGAATAAGCATTGATGTATTTTAAATCTGTCTGGCGGATTGCTCCAAAAGCTCCATAGATAACCCCTATCGCTGCCAAGCCCATAAAGAAAGTGGACATTTCATTGGCTGCATCCGGCATTAAATACATGGCAACTCGAAAAGCTCCATAAGTCCCCAACTTCATCAATACACCAGCATGCAACATCGAAACAGCAGTCGGTGCCGAAGCGTGTCCGTCGGGTGACCAAGTATGAAATGGGAACAAAGCACCCAACACTCCGAAACCTACAAACGCCATCGGAAAGAAAAACCGTTGTGCCACTATCGGCATGTGTGCATGTGCAATCTCTTGCATATTAAAGGTCTGTCCAGAGAAATAATAAATGCCCAAAATCGCCACCAATAACATCGCTGAAGCACCCATTAACATTAAGGTTAATTTCATTGCCGCATATTCTTTTGGACCCGTTCCCCAAATACCAATTAATAGATACATCGGAATGACCGCCACCTCATAAAACAAAAACATGGTAAACAAATCCAACGAGATAAAAAATCCAAACACACCTGTTCCCAAAATAATTAAAGAGATATAAAATTCTCTTGTCAGGTCTTCAATATTCCAAGAAATAAAAATCCCTGCCAACAACACAATCGCTGTCAGTAACAGCATCGCCACCGCTATTCCATCGACCCCAACAAAATAATGGATATTTAGACTCTCAAACCAAGTAAAATCTTTGGTCATTAAAAATTCAGAGGTGTCACCAGAGCCTCTTGATGCGACGTAATTTCGGGTCACAAAAAAGGTCACAATTGTTTCCACAAACATTCCTGCGGCAGCGATAATTCGTACCATCTGCATATCCTTCACGAAAAACAGTATAAAAACTGTAAGCATCGGAATGACCACTAATAAACTCAGTATATCCATGTCAAATTATCCTTTAAAATCAATGATGCCGTTCAAATAGAGAACCGCAAAAATTATCACCAACAGACCCAAAATAAAAGAAAAAGCATATTGTCTGACCCGCCCCGATTGCCAATCTTCTAGCATCATCGAAAACGTTTCCGTTATCCATCCTATCCCATTCATAAATCCATCCACTATATTTTTATCAATCCAAGCAACAGGTGCCGCGACTCCTGCAAACATCATTTTGTGTGCAAAAAATTGATAGACTTCATCCATATAAAATTTGTCCTTAGCCCAGGTATATCCTTGTCCAAACATCTCCGATACTCCATCCGCCAATGTGCTTTCTTTCTTGTATAAAATATACGCTACCAATATTCCAATCAAACCAACACCAACAGACGCTCCTGCCATCATTGGATCAATATGAATATCGTACAATGCTCTATCTGCCGTTACAAAATGTCCAAAAGGAATAAACCCAATAAACACTGTCGCAATGGCTAATATTAGTAATGGCAATGACATGGTCAAAGGCGACTCATGTGGTGTGTGTTTGTACACGGTTTCTTTACCCCAGAAAATACCAAAATAAATTCGGAACATATAGAAAGCCGTAAGTCCTGCTACGGCATATTCTATTGCAAATAAGATTTTGTTTTGCTCGAAAGCAGCTGCCAAAATTTCATCTTTACTAAAGAAACCTGAGAATGGAGGCACGCCCGAAATTGCCAAACAAGCTATCAGAAAAGTAATATGCGTTATTGGCATATATTTGCGCAAGCCGCCCATATCTTTCATCAAATTACTATGTACTGCGTGAATCACTGAACCTGCGCCTAAGAATAACAATGCCTTAAACATCGCATGGGTAAACAAGTGAAACATTGAAGCCATGTATCCTAATCCATGATGTCCTTCCATCCCAGAAACACCTAAAGCCAACATCATATACCCAATCTGCGACATCGTAGAATAAGCCAATACACGTTTGATGTCATCCTGCGTCATCGCTATTATTGCTGCAAACAAAGAGGATATCGCACCCGTCCAAGCAACCAGATGTAATACAGCACCACCATCTACACCTTGGAAAGCAGGGAATAGTCTTGCGACTAAATAAACTCCAGCAACCACCATCGTAGCGGCATGAATCAAAGCCGAAACAGGCGTTGGGCCTTCCATTGCATCGGGTAACCAAATATGCAAAGGAAACATAGCCGACTTACCCGCACCCCCTACAAATATCAAGGAAAGTGCCACACCAAAAATCGAAAGCCCCATAAATACCGGTGGAGCTGTTTGTGCCAAAAGAGGGCCATCCTCACTCACCAAAGTCATAAAATCAAAAGTTCCTGCGTGAAAGGACAGTAATAATATACCTATCAAAAAACCTAAATCCGCAAAACGAGTAACAATAAAAGCTTTCTTTGCTGCCGACACAGCCGAAGGTTTATCGTAATAAAAACCAATTAAAAGATAAGAGCTTACGCCCACTAATTCCCAAAAGAAATATATCTGAAAAATATTCGTCGCTACTACTAGCGCCAACATCGACACACTGAATAAGCTTAAAAAAGAAAAGAATTTATAATAACCTTGATCTCCATGCATATAACCAATGCTATAAAGGTGCACCAAAAAAGAAACCGTCGTCACCACCACCAACATCAAAACTGATATCGGGTCTATCAAGATCCCCATATCAAAAACCAGTGTATCGGTAAATTTCATCCAAACTTCTTTATACGCAAAAATGGTCGGACGAATGCCATCCACAAAACCCACTTGAAAAAAGTATTCGTATGCTGTTTTGTATGCTAATAGCATAGCGGTAGCCATACTAGCTGTTCCTATCCAGCCTGATATTTTTGCGGGCATTTTCTTTCCAAGTAATCCCGTGAATAGGAATACTAAAGTTGGTAGAATCAAAATCCATATTGTAAATTTAAAATCCATATCTTTTGCTCTTTAACTTTGAGTTATTATCGTTCTCTGACTGGCAGAAAAAATAGCAATCAATTCTTTGTCTTTCATCATTCGATTCAGTTTTACATAATCAGAACAGCCCTGTTTTATTTTTTTACATTCACCCGCTCAAACTATCCATTTCATCAGCATCAATCGAATTATCCATCCGATAAAAGCTAATAATAATCGCAATCGCTAACGCCACTTCTGCCGCTGCTACGGCTATCAAAAACAAGGTAAATATATACCCTTGGATATTTCCAGGATATAAAAACTTATTAAAAACCACAAAATTCAACGCAACTGAATTTAGCATCAATTCAATTGAAATCAATAACGATATCATATTCTTTCGAGTCACAAAACCAAATAGACCGACAAAAAAAATAATAGTCGACACCGCCAAAACATCAAAGACTCCTATTCCTTCAATCATTATCTTCCGTTTTAAATTTTTCACCTTTCGAAATAATTATTGCGGCTATCATCACTGCCAACAACAAAACACTAACTACCTCAAAAGGCAATACAAATCCTCCTTCCCCTAAAGTCAAAAGCTTTACACCTATATCTGACACACTTACTTGTTCTGTGCCTACTATCCGCTCAAAAGGAAATTGCCGCATCGTCGTGAGAAACAAAATCGCTCCTGCTAGCAATGTCCCGCCTTTCCATAAATATTCGAAAGTAGGAATTTGCTCCAGTCGATGCTCAATATTATGCACCAGTAAAATTGCTATCACTATCAACACCGCAATACCGCCAGAGTACACTGTCAATTGCACACCAGCCAAAAAATTGTACCCAACCAAAAAGTAAAAACCTGCCAATAAAATCATCACAAACAACAGATATACTGCCGCCCGAATCACTCGTGTAGTCGTCACAGACAGAATTGAAAACAGAATCATCAACCCAGCCAATATGTAAAAAATTATTTTTGCTCCCATCATTTATGTTCTTTATTCTTCGACTCCGTCCATTAATTTAGAACCGGGTTTATTTAAGACTTTCGTCAAAGCCGTTCTATCAAAAACGGCATTTTCAAATTTTTTGGCCATTTTGATAGCATCTGTTGGACATGCCACGATACACAAATTACACATCGTGCACATCGACAAGTGATAAATGTGATTCACGATATACTTTTTCTTTTTACCTGTTTCTTCATCTACTTTTCTATCCCATACAATTTCGATTGAGCCATTGGGGCAAGCAATCTCACACGCTTGACAACCCGTGCACCGATGCTCATTATTCTCATCATGAGGCATCACAACTTCACCACGAAAGCGTTCAAACATCTCCAGTGTATCTCGGTTTTCTGGATATTGTTGCGTAATAATCTCTTTCCGAGCATTTAAGAAATATTTGCCGGTGACTTTCATGCCCGACAGCAACGTTTTTATTCCTTTTCCTATGTCTCCAAAATAACTCATTCTTTTTGTTTTTTTTCCTCTAGTTGCCACTACAAGTGCCAGCCCATCAAAACAATAAATGCCATCAACAAAATATTTGCTAAATTCATGGGTAACAAATACTTCCATTCTAATGTTAACAACTGGTCAATTCTCAATCTTGGAAAAGTCCACCTAAACCACATAATTAAAAATATTAAAAAGCTAACTTTTCCAAAAAACCAAAAAATAGGTGGAATAAAATCCATAACATGATTAAAACCATCCCAGCCGCCAATATGCAAAGGCATCCAGCCGCCAAAAAACAATATCGCACCCATCGCTGCAATGATGAACATGTTCACAAACTCCGAGAGAAAGAAAAAAGCAAATTTTAATCCTGAGTATTCGGTATGAAATCCAGCTCCTAATTCCGACTCTGCCTCTGTCAAATCAAAAGGTGTCCGATTCGTCTCCGCTGTACCAGCTATTATAAAAATCATAAAAGCAATCCAAGCTGGAATATGTCCTTTAAATATAAACCAGTAATCAGATTGACTCGCTACAATATCAGACATCCGTAAACTTCCAGACAATAAAACTATCGTCAAAATAGACAACCCCACAGACAACTCATAACTAATCATCTGAGCACCCGACCGCATTGCACCCAAAAGCGCATATTTATTATTACTGGCCCAGCCACCCAACAAGATACCCATGACACCCAAAGAAGACATTGCTATCACAAAAAAAACACCAATGTCAATATCATAAGCATGTAAGCCTTTTGCAAAAGGCAAAACAGACATGGACATCAATGCCGCAATAATCACAAAGTAAGGAGCTAAATTGTATAAAAAGGAATCTGCTCGATTCGTCCCAACTGGCTCTTTTAATAATAATTTTATGGCATCTGCCACCGTCTGAAAGATCCCCCAAGGACCTATGCGATTGGGGCCCAAACGCAATTGAAAGAAAGCTGCAATTTTTCTTTCGGCAAGAACCAAGACCAATCCCAATATCGCAAACAACCCCAAAAAAGCTGCTGCAATTAATATCCACCCCACCACGTCTGCTGCGACAGCAGGCAAGATGCTGTGTAACCACTTATTTATTCCTTGAATCAGGCCTGTAAAATCATACATAGGCTTACTTTTTATCTGTCAATATCTGGAATCACAAAATCAAAGGTTGCCATTATTGCAACCAAATCCGCCACTTTCCATCCTTTCGCTAAATGATCAATCACCGAAAGATTTGAAAATCCTGGTGACCTAAATTTCATTCGATAAGGGCTTTTTTTACCATCACTAATAATATTAGCACCAAACTCTCCTCTAGCTGTTTCTACCCTTTGGTAGAATTCTCCTTTGGGTAATTTGATTACTGCTTTTGTCTTTTCAAGAATCTCTCCTTCAGGAATATTATCAATTAATTGTTCGATAATATGCATCGATTCCCACATCTCTAAAATCCGAACACGATACCTTTCAAACGTATCACCTTTTGTCCCCAAAATTTCTTTGAATTCCACTCTATCATAAGCCGAATAAGGATGCTTTTTACGCAAGTCACAACGCACACCTGAAGCCCTTGCTCCGGGTCCCGTAACGCCAAAAGAAATCGCATCTTCTTTAGAAAGAATCCCGATTCCTTCTGTCCTTTTCCGAAAAATGACATTATCCGAAAGCAAGGTGTCGTATTCGGGTAGTTTTGTTTTGAAGTGTTTGATAAAATCCTTGACACGCTTTTGAAAATTAGGATGTATGTCCCACATCAAACCACCGGGCACAAAATAATTCATCGTCAACCTAGCTCCACACGTTTCCTCAAAAATATCATTTATCATTTCGCGATCTCGGAAGGCATACATGAACGTCGTCAAAGCACCTGTATCCATTCCTATTACCCCCCACCAAAGTTGATGCGAAGATAATCGAGTCAACTCCGTCATAATCGTCCGAATAACCTTCACTCGATCTGACACTTCAATTTGTAATCCTTTTTCAACTGCCAAACATACCGCTTCATTATTCATGTGTGCCGACAAGTAATCCATTCTGTCCGTCAAGTGAACTATTTGGCGATATGTATCAAACTCTGTCATTTTTTCAATCGAACGGTGAATATATCCAAGGTCAGCATCGACTTTTCTAACAATTTCACCATCCAAGGTCAATAATAATCTCAACACGCCATGTGTCGCAGGATGCTGCGGACCCATATTGATAAAATACTCTTCTGTTTTTCCTTGTGGATTGATGATTAGTTCTTCTGTTTTCATGACTTAGCGCTTCACAATGTTAACGGTATCGACATAATCTTTCCGCAATGGATGTCCAACCCAATCTTCCGTCAAAAACAATCTACGTAAATCTGGATGACCTTTAAAACGTACACCTAACAAATCAAAGACTTCTCTTTCGTGAAATTCAGCTGTTCGAAAAAGATCCGAAACGGTATCTAAAACCGCATTTTCTCCTCTATCCTCTGTTCGAGCTTTAACCACCAATATCAAACCCAAAGTAGTTGATTCTAAATGATAAATCACCTCTAAGTATTTAGGATAATCTACCCCTGTGAGACAAAACATAAAGTCCAACTTTGTCTGTTCATCGTCTCTTAGCTTGCGCAAAAAATGACGCAAAGAAGCACGAGGCACTACAACCGTTACGTACTCTAGGCTATCTTCGGTAAACTCCAAATCGGGAACCCAATCTTGAATAATAGCTTTTATATTTTCATTTTTCATCTTATTCATTCCAAGCTTAATTCTTTAAATCTCCCTAACTCTTTCCTTCATCAAATCCATCAATTGGATTCACTTTGCTCTTATTGTTGGTCCCTCGGATCTTCTTTTGCAATAAAATCATTCCATCTAATAATGCTTCTGGTCTCGGTGGGCAGCCTGGAATATACACGTCTACAGGTATTACATGGTCTGCGCCTTTTACAACAGAATAAGAGTTATAGAAAAAGGGTCCACCTGATATTGCGCAAGCACCCATAGCGACTACGTATTTAGGTTCAGCCATTTGATCGTACAACCTTCTTAGGACTGGAGCCATTTTATTAACAATAGTTCCTGCTATGACAATGACATCTGCTTGGCGGGGTGTAGGCCTAGCGACTTCCATCCCAAATCTTGCCCAATCGTGTTTGGCAGCACCTGTTTGCATCATTTCGATAGCACAACAACTGGTTCCAAAATACAACGGCCAAAGCGAATTCGATCGCCCCCAATTCACAATTGCATCCAACGACGTCACGACGATATTTCCGCCATTTCCAGCAGGAATAATTCTTCCTGGAAAATCTTCCCCCAATTCTTCTTTCATTCCCATTTAAAAGCTCTTTTTTTGTATGCATATAAAAGCCCCAATCCCAAGATTACAATAAAAATAACAATCTCCACAAAGGCCACTATTCCTACTTTTTTCATTGCTACAGCCCACGGAATTAAAAAGATAGTTTCTACATCAAATATTAAAAACAAAATGGCTATCAAGAAATACCCTACTTTAAATTGCACCCAAGTCGAACCTATCGTCTTCATCCCACTTTCGTACGGTTCCCACTTATCTGGATTAGTACTTTTTGGTGAAAGCAACTTAGCAGCAATCGCTCCACCTCCAACAAAAACCAATCCGGCAATAAAAAAAACTACAATGGCTTCAGCTCCCATTATTTTTAATTTTAATTTCGTTAATCTAACATATATGTTTCTCCGGCATTCACCAAGTCATCAAAAGTAATTCCTTTTGACAGTTTAATACGTTCTTCTACTTGATTAACAAATCGCTCATCAAATGACATTTCTTCCACGGCACGAATAACACCTGTCACAATTGGATTTGACATCCGAGCCAGCATAAAGTGCAAAGTTGGGTTTGGATTTTTTGCATCATGCGTTAAAATATCCTCTTCGGTAATCCCATCTTCTCCAATGGTTACAACTTCCAATTCCAGACCCTTTAGGCGCAAACCTTTATTTAATTCTGCCCCAAAAAGCATCTTCTTTCCATGCTCCACAAAGACTTGGTTATCTGCGCGTGTTTCTTTGCTATTAAACAAGTCAAAAGCACCATCATTAAAGATGACACAATTCTGCAGTACCTCAATAAAAGAAGTACCTTTGAAGGATTCTGCTTGCACAAAAATTGCGGTTAATTCCTTTGGTTTATTTCCAGATATTCTTGCAAAAAACCGGCTGTTTGCACCTAGCGCTAACTCCGCAGGATTGAAAGGTGGTTGTGTATTTCCGAAAGGAGAAGTCTTCGTTTTTTGACCCAATAAGGAAGTCGGGGAAAATTGACCTTTCGTCAATCCATAAATCTCATTATTAAACAAGATAATATTCATATCTACATTCCGACGAATGGCATGAATTGTATGATTCCCTCCTATCGCAAGTGCATCTCCATCTCCTGTCACCACCCAAACACTCAATTTCGGGTTTGCTAATTTTACACCTGTCGCAACCGCTGCCGCACGTCCATGGATGGTATGCATTCCATAGGTATTCATATAGTATGGAAAACGAGAAGAACAACCAATGCCCGAAATAAAAACAATATCTTCTTTCTTTCGTCCAATTTCAGGAAGCGCTTTTTGAACAGCTCTTAGAATGACATAGTCATCGCAACCTGGACACCAGCGTACCTCTTGGTCACTAGCCATGTCTTTGTGTGTATATTTTTTAACATCTGTCATTTTATTATTATTTTGCTTTGACGAAAAGATTAAACGGTGACTTCTGAATTCATTAATAGATCATAACGAGCAATCAACTCAGACCCTGTAAAAGGCAATCCTTGCACCTTATTGTATTTGAAATACTTATGTTCTGGAAACTCCCCACGCAATATTTTAACAAACTGACCTTCGTTCAATTCACAAACAACAATTTTCTTAAAACGCGTAAAGACTTCAGCCGTATTTTTAGGCATTGGATTGATATATTTAAAATGTGCCAAACCAACACTTTTACCTTGTCCAGCCATACTCATGACCGCTGTATGAAGCGCACCATAAGTGCCACCCCAACCAACAACTAACAATTCCCCTTCTTGAGCTCCTTCTACTTCCAATTCTGGAATATAATTTTCTACTCTTTTTACTTTTTCTGCTCTGATTTTCACCATTGCTTCATGGTTATTGGGATCCATGTTTACGTTTCCCGTTTCCATGTTTTTTTCCAAGCCTCCGACTCTATGTTCAAACCCTTCCATCCCTGGATAAGCCCACTCTCTAGCTAACGAATCTTTATCTCTAATATAAGGTGACCACCCCTCAGGATCTTTACGAACCGTTCTAGGCGTAATTTCTGGCAATTCTGACAGTTTCTTAATCAACCAAGGTTCAGAGCCATTAGCAATATATCCGTCAGTCATTAAAATAACAGGTGTCATATGCTCTAAAGCCAAACGAGCAGCCTCAAAAGCCATATCAAAACAATCAGAAGGCGAACTGGCCGCTAAAACTATCACAGGACTTTCTCCGTTTCTTCCATACATTGCTTGAAGCAAATCAGATTGCTCCGTTTTTGTAGGCATACCTGTTGAAGGGCCTCCTCTTTGAACATCCACAATAACTATTGGCATTTCCATAATCATGGCTAAACCAATTGCTTCACCTTTTAGTGCAAGCCCTGGACCTGAAGTCGTCGTAATCGCCAAGTCGCCAGCAAACGAAGCACCTATCGTAGATGCGACACCTGCAATCTCATCTTCCGCTTGAAAAGACTTCACTTTAAATTCTGGGTGCTTAACTAATTCATGCAAAATATCTGAAGCTGGAGTGATGGGATAGGAACCTAAAAACAATTCTTTTTCCGCTTTATTCGCTGCCGCAATGAACCCCCAGGCAGTCGCTTGATTACCCATGATAATACGGTACTTACCTTTTTTTAATTTTGCAGGTCTGACTTGATAAGTCGTTGCAATCAATTCTAAATTTTCTGCATAAACATTACCAGCTTTCAAGGCTCTAGTATTTGCCTCGATGATAATTTCTTTATTCTTAAATTTTCTTTTGAAGAAATCAATGGTATGTTTCATATCCCGACCATAGATCCAATAAATCATTCCGAGCGTAAACATGTTTTTACTCCTGTCCATTGCCTTCGCTTGCATACCCAAGTCCAATAAGGCCGCTTTTGTCAAACTTGTAATGGGTGCTGCAATTACTCGATAACTTTCCAAACTACCATCCTCTAACGGATTAGTATCATATCCCGCCTTCTTCAAATTCTTCCTAGAAAAAGCATCTGTATCTAAAACTAGCATTTTGCCTGGAGCAAGGTCACGGAGATTAGTTTTCAACGCTGCAGGATTCATCGCCACTAGCATATCCAAATCATCTCCCGGAGTAGATATAATTTCACTTGCGATTTGAACTTGAAAACCAGAGACACCATAAATACTCCCTTGGGGAGCACGGATTTCAGATGGATAATTCGGGAAAGTTGCAATATCATTTCCCATTAAAGCAGAAGTATCTGCAAATTGCGTCCCCGTCAACTGCATACCGTCACCAGAATCACCTGCAAAGCGAACGACAACTGAGCCAATTTCATTAGACGAAATATTCGAAAGTTTTGTATCCATTGAATATAAAATTTTGTTAATCAAAGCATTACCTCGCTATACACGATTAGGTTTACTTAGCTATGATCAATTAAAAAAATGATTCAAAAACTGTTCGAGCTTATGTCTCGACAAATCTACAATAAAAAAAGATATAAATAGGCTTTTAAAAAGTTTTATTTGACAATTTTGTTATTTAGAATTAGTTTAAAAAGCAAACTTTTTGAAACAAAGCTTTTCGTTCTTTTAAAAATGCTTTAACCTTGTGTAGCAGACAAATGCACAGAATGTGTAGGGTTTCATGATGACTTGTGTTCCTGATGAAGCAAATATTGAAGACGAAACGACTCTTCTTGCTAAGAAAACCAAGTTACACGGTAAGTAGAATTTACTTGCGCAAAAAAAGACCTGATCTATTGAGTGGTCTTTTTTCAAAACACCCAAATATTTACTAAAGAATGCTTCTACCGGTGGCATTTAAAATAATCAAAAGGCTCCAAGCAATCTTGACATTGATACAAGGCTTTGCAAGCTGTTGACCCAAACTCCGATAGAATTTTTGTTTGGTGAGAATCACATCTTGGGCAAGGGACAACAACCTCTCCCAACAAAGTAGATTTACTTTGCCCAACAGGAGGTGCTATTCCATATATTTTTAATTTATTTTTACCGGCTTCACTTAACCAATCCGTCGTCCAAGCAGGACTAATCACTTGCTTGATAATAATATTTTTAAATCCCGATTCGGATAACACCTGCTGAATATCTTCGGACATCACATCGGTGGCGGGACAACCTGTATA
>JAJRQS010000249.1 GCA_024280135.1 Bacteroidota bacterium
TAGAAGGATGATCATAAAAAGCACTTGCCATTTGTGCCATGGCATAAGCACTATTATTTACACCTATCCAAGTCGCTCCTTCCGGAAAATCAGTGGGTTTATGTTCTCCTACAATAGCTAATGCGCCCTTTTCTAAAGCACTAGAAATAAACTGATGCCCATCTACCTGAGTTCCTTTGATCGCAACAAATACATCTCCCTTTTGTACTTGACGTGAATCAAATTCAATTCCTTTGACTGACCATTCTGGAATGGATTCAGTTGACAATAGTGCCACATTGGCTAATATGTTATTTAACTTCTTCACTAAGTTAATCTCAAATAAATGGTTTGTCCTTTAGCAGCTGTTCCACCACGTATAGATTGTTTTTTTACTCGTCCTTTTCCTTTAAATCTTACTTTAATCCCTTTATTTTCCAATAAGTATAGTGCATCTTTCAGCCCCATCCCCACTACATTCGGGATCACATTTTCCGTAATTCTTCTATCCAATAAATAAAGAGAATCGTTTTTTTCTGTTGTTTTAAAAACAGCCCAATCATTTGCCTTTACTTGAATTGGCAATTCTACTTCATCTGCTATGGTTACTAAATCACGCTTATACCCAACCTGCCATGCAGGTAATTTACTAGCATCTAATGATGCAACATGAGAATTTAAAGGGTACTTTAATTTCGGATTCAAGGCATAACACTTATCTGCAATTTCTCTGAAAATCGGCCCTGCCACAGTCCCACCATAATAACCATGTTCTTTTGGATCATATACAACAACAATACAAGAGTACATTGGATTTTCCGCAGGAAAATACCCCGCAAAAGAAGCCTGGTACTTTTGTTTACTAGTGGCTGATTTATAATTCATCTGTGCCGTACCTGTTTTTCCAGCAAAATTATAAAAATCAGATTTCAGCTTTTTAGCTGTCCCCCTCTCTACAACACCTTCCAATAAAGATTTTACTTTTTTAATAGTCTTTGGACTTATGGCGCGACTACTAATAATCGTAGGCTTAAATTGCTCAACTAATTTACCTGATTTTTTAATACTAGTCACCAAATAAGGCTTCATAATCTTACCATTATTCGCTACTGTATTATACAAATTTAGCATTTGTAAAGGTGTCAATTTCTCTTCATAACCGATTGCCATCCAAGGAATCGTTGTTCCACTCCATTGGTCCACTGCACTATTGGGTTCTTTAATATAAGGTAGTGCCTCGCCATTAATTTCAATACCCGTTGGCAAGTGTAGATAGACATCTTTTAATCTTTCGATAAAACGAACACGCCCTTTGTCTGATTGATTGTAAAAACGATCCACCAAAGTTGCGACACCCACATTTGAAGATATCTCGAATGCTTGACGTACTGAGGATTTTTCCAAGCCATGTGCAGATGCATCAACCATCTCATCTTTATAGAAAGTTGTCTTTCCTTTATTCAAATAAACACTATCCGTTAATTCAATATGACCATCTTCTAGCAAAGCAATCATCGAGGCTAATTTAAAAGTAGAACCAGGTTCTGTGGCTGCACCCACTCCATAATTATACACCTCAGCCCATCCCGTTTTGACACGTCCAATATTACTAATAGCTTTAATAGCTCCCGTTTTGACATCCATCAAAATGGCCGTTCCGTGGTCTGCATCATGGTACTGCAAACCTCGTAATAAAGCTTGCTGAACGGCATCTTGCAAATTCACATTGATTGTTGTATAAACATCTGCCCCATTATCAGGAGTCACCTGTTCTAAATTCTGCAAAGGAATCCAACCCTTAGAAGTATTTATCATAAATTCTTTACCCACGCTACCTGCCAAATCTCTATCAAAAGCCCCTTCTAAACCAACTTTCACATCTCCATTTACATACCCCAAAGTACGTTTTGCCAACATTCTAAATGGGTGTGCTCTTCTTTCATTCTTCCGAACAATAAAACCGCCTCCATATTGACCCCGTCTTAAAATTGGGAGCTTGCGCAAAAAAGATAGCTTCGTATAAGACACCCCTTTCTTAATCGGAAAATAACGCAAACCTTGCTCGAAAGCGGTATCCAATCTAGCTCTCCAAGCACCTTCTGTATATTGCTCATCTAGGTAATGTGCGAAATAATAAGAAAGAGAATCAACACCAGACTCAAATATTTCTTTGGTCAATCCAGTCGCACGAAAATCCAAATACAAATCAAACATCGGTGTAGATGCTGCTAAAATATCTCCATTTTCAGCGAAAATAGAACCACGCTCTCCTTTGATCTCCACCTCTCTCACGTAGCTACTATCCAACATTTCACGCAGCTCAGGCCCCTCGATAACGGAGACTTTCACCAACTGTGCAAATATTGTCAACGCTGCCAATACCACGATGGCAAGCAGGATGTACATTTGGATTAATATTTCGTTTTTTATAGCCACTTACTCTTCTAGTTTTACTAGATTTTTTTTAACAACAATTCGTTTTGGTCCTTTCTTATCCACTACAAAACCTTTAGATTTCATAGTTTGTATTACCTGAGACTGTGTACTACTATACATCAATTCAGATTGTAAGCTCATATATTCCCATCTCAATTTTCGAACTTCCTTTGTCAACAAATGAATATCTCGAATATTAGATTCTGCCTGTCTTGATATACCTATATATAGTACCCCTAAAAAAGCTAAAAAAAACACAAATCTTATATTTCCTAAGACCCACGATGACACCATCGGCCAAAATGAAAAATAAGTTGATAATGATTTTCTTTTTTTTGCCATAATATTTTAAAGGACTAGCCTATGTATTTTTAATTATACCCTTTTCTGCAATCCGCATTTTGGCACTTCTTGCTCTTGGGTTATTTGATATTTCTTTTTCAGAAGGATAAATTGGTTTTCTCGTTATGACTTTTAGTGGGCGATTAATGTTGCCATAAAAGTCTTTTTGCTCAATTCCTTCTGTATTTCCAGTTTTCATTAGTTTTTTTGTCAGTCTGTCTTCAAGCGAATGATAACTAATGACAACCAACCGACCCCCTGGTGCTAGTACCTCTACTGCATCTGTCAAAAAATCATTCAAAGCACCCATCTCATCGTTCACTTCGATTCGTATTGCTTGAAATACCTGCGCCAAATAACGATTTCGATCTCCTCTCACCCATGGCCCCAAAACATCTAAAAACCGGTGGATAGTTTCAATGGGTGACATCTTTCTAGCTTCTATTATTGCTTGCGCTAAAGATTTTGAATTCCTCACTTCTCCATAAGTCCCAAAAACTCTTTGCAAGTCATCCTGACGATACTTATTAATAACATGAGCTGCCGTGACCTCCCCTTTTCGATCCATACGCATATCCAAATCTGCATCAAAACGATAAGAAAACCCTCTTTCAGCTGTATTTATCTGAAAAGAAGAAACGCCCAAGTCTGCTAAAATTCCATCTACTTTATCAATTCCATCCAATCTCAAATATCTCTTTAGATACCTGAAGTTATGTGGCTGAATACTCAGCCTTTTATCTTCTATTACATTTTGGAGTGCATCTGCATCTTGATCAAAACCAATCAACCGACCATCATCTCCCAATTTTTTTAAAATCTCTGCAGAATGTCCACCTCCCCCAAAAGTCACGTCCACATAAATTCCATCTGATTTAATATTCAATCCTTCAACGCTTTCGTCGAGGAGCACGGGACGGTGATAATCTTCATTCATCTCCTTCCCTCTTTTCATCTCTCGGATGCTCTTCAATCAATCTTGCCAATACGTCCTCATTCATCCGATTCGTCTTATCATGCTTCTGCTGTTCTATAAACTTAGCATAGTCATCCGCATTCCAGATTTCAATAAACTCCATGAAAGTATTTATCACTAATTGATCTTTGCCTTTCACATCAATCCAATCCAACAACATCTTTGGAATTCTCACTCTTTCTGCTTTATCCAACTCTACTTCCTCTGCTCCATTAAAAAAGAATCTTGCAGCTTCCACCTCCTCTTGACGATATGGATTCATATTCTTTCTAATCTTTCTTACTTCTTTATCCCACATCGACTTCGGAAATAATCGCAACATATTCAATCCGCCTAATCCACGATTCACATAAAAACGCTTATTGTTATCTTTTCCCAACGCCTCCAATAAACGCGCAGGTAGTTTTACCCGACCTCGGTCATCTATTGCGCAATTATAAGATCCATCAAGAAAAAGCATCGTTCTCTATTTATTGAGTGACAAAGATAAGCCATACATTTCAATTTTACCACATATTACCACGAAAAGTGACATAAAAATGCAATTATTTTTTCATGTGTGCTAAATTAACCTATTTTTACAATATCTTGTTTTAATTCTACCCTATTTTACTACTTTATGTTTCAATTTTAACGGGTAAATTGTGGTAATAAAATTCAAATATTCTAAAAAAGGGAAATAACAAATCTAAAAGGGTATCAAATCCATTTCAACAAGCAGATAAAACCTCCTCATTCTCAACGATTTAGAAAATCTAACGTTCGCCATCCAAAACCTTGTGGGAAAATGTGGGAAACCACCTAAAAATGAAGGTTTTACACCCCAATTGTTGTGCTTTTTCTTCCATGAAAAGTTCGCACTCCCACCCACATTCCCTCGCTGTGGTATTAGCTTGCGCAAAAGTCCTATTCAATAATAGACTCTAACTAAATAACCGTATTATACTAATTATCAACTATTTATACTACGATTTACAACTTAAAGTAATTTATCACCCCCTATAAACAAAGGGCTTTCATACGCCCAAAAAAAGGCGTGCAGGAGTTCTATTTATTCGAGCAATCGTTCATTCCAAGAATTAAGTCTTGCAAAAAATAACCAATAGACCCAACACCCAAAATTTTCTTGATTAGTACAGGTGGAAGCCACCCAACGCTTACTCCTTTCTGCCCACCTAATCCGACAGCTAACTATTGTATTGTTAACACAATTTTAATCCCACCTATATATTGGGGTATGTTGTGAATAGGATAGAATTTTGTTCTAGTTAATTCGTTTCTTCTTATAAAGCCTTTTTGGCGCAAGCTAATACTCACTCAACTACAAAAATAGATTACATGAAAATTTGGACAAGCATCCTTCTCTTTGTTTTACTTTCATTTGGACTTCAAGCTCAAGCAGGCTACGACATTAAAATCAAAGCTAAAAATTATGACTTTGACACCTTAGTCATAGGATATAAATTTGGGAAGCAACAATACATCAAAGACACGTTGGTTTCTAGCAACAAGCAAGATTTTCATTTTACTGGACAGGATACTTTAAAAGATGGTATGTATATTATCGTCCTAAAACCCAAAAATGATTTTTTAGAATTTTTAGTTGACAAAGGAGACCACCATTTTTCTATGACCTTCGACAATAAAGATTTGGCCAATTCTCTAACATTCAAGAATTCTAAATCAAATAAAATTTTTAAAGATTACACCAACTTCCTAAAAGGGCTACGTCCTCGCGCTGAAAAATTACGTGCGGACATCAAACTTCAAGACTCCTTAGGCAACACAAAAGCCAAAGACAAACTTTCCGAAGAGCTCAATGGCATGGACAAAGAAGTCAAAGCATATCAAAACAAATTCATTACCAAAAATGCTGGCACCCTACCTGCCCTTATCGTCAAGGCATTGAAAGAACCCGACATGCCCAAGTTTGAGGGAAACAAAAAAGAGGTTCAAGAAAAACAATACTATTACTTTAGAAATCATTTCTTTGACAACCTTGATTTAAACGACCCAAGAATACTATACACCAACCTATTGGATCGAAAAGTAAAGTACTATATAAACAAAGTTGTACCTCAACATCCTGATACGATTTCTGCAGAATTAGACAAACTACTCCGCAAGATGGAAACCAATGAAGAATTATACAAATACTACCTCATTGATTTTCTGAATGAATATGCTGCCTCTAAGATTGTTGGGTTTGATGCTATCTATGTACACTTAGTCAAAAACTATTATGAAAAAGGCAAAGCACCTTGGGTTAATGAAGAATCTATGGCCAAAATCGTACGTGACGCTAATCTACTCTACCCCGTCTTAATAGGTAAGAAAGCCCCTAACATTACCCTTTATGAAAAGGATGGCACTCCCCGCTCTGTGTATGATGTAGATAAAGATTTTACTATTTTATTCTTTTGGGCTCCAGACTGTGGTCACTGCAAAAAATCTGCACCCTTTTTAGTAAAGTTCAACAATCAATTTAAAGACAGAGTTTCGGTTATTACAATTGCGAATGATATTGGCAAAGAGAAAGAAGAAAAAACTTGGAAGGCCGTAGAAGAGCATGAGTTTAATGATATGATAAATCTTGCTGACTTCAAATACACTTCTAGATTCAAAACCAAATACAATATTAAATCTACTCCAACGATCTACATCTTAAATAAGGATAAGGAAATCATCATGAAGCGTATCCCTGCCAAAGATTTACCCGAAGTAATGGAAGAATTGATTAGACTAGACAAAAAGAAAAGAGAAAAAAAATAATGACTACAATGCCGACTTATGGTTGTAGTCCTTTTACGTAACGACGCAAATCTTTGACAGAGTTAAGATACTCTTTGAATACTGGATAAGCAGCCCCATTGATGCTATGATTTAAGGTTGACACCTTATACAATATTGTCCAGTGTTTAGCTATATCTTTTATGGCCTTGAAGTAAGTCATTTTGCTTGCATCATATATGTGTGTAGGTTCTGACAACACTCCATTGATTTCAATAATCTTGAAATTGCCCTTTTTCAGCTCTTCAATACTGTTGCATCGTATATCTACTCGGCCGTAATTCCAACCTGGAATCTGATCACTAAGCTCTTCAAAAATGGCATGTAATTTATCATCTATCAAATGGTTTCCGTTTACAAAGTGTGCGCCTCGCGCATGATTCCCAATTTCAACAACTTTTATTTTTTGCCCTTCAGTAGGTATGGACTGCCAATCCTGATTATATCGCAATTGCAGATCCTCAAATATTACTTTTGCCCTGCTTTTCTTTTCCAATAATTCTCCAAAAGTAGTCTTTCCATCTCCCTTTATCTCCAAAAATTCTTTTATCGTCAAAGAAGTAATTTTACCTTTTCTTTCTCCTGGCATCTTATGATAAAAAACGCTGAACTCAATCGGCGATTCAACAAACTCTTGAATAATAAAATCTATTTCATTTTTTTGGATGTGGTCTTTTAGCGCTTCTAGTGTTTTTACTTTCTCTACCAACAAGCCTCTAAAACCCACATCTGGCTTAGCTATCATCGGAAACTTTATACCTAATTCTTTTAATTGATTGGCGACCGTTTGGAAGTCGGTTCCTTTTTGCACAAGCATTGTCTTAGGTGCCCATTTTTCAGGTAACATAACAATGGTGTCATACTTAGATTCGAAACCACTACCTCCATCCTTAATCGCTGTATTGGCGGCAGCATAAAAAAAAGGATGTCCCGCTCGAAACGACAGCAATACATAATATGGAAAAACAGGAATATAAAAGGCTGCAATAGGCCAATACTCCCATTGAGTCAACCGGATATACTTCGACGAATTTTTAATCTTTTTTAGCCAGCTCAATACGAAATGTTTGCTCAAAAATACATGCTTTTTAGGTCTAAGCGTAATTTATTACTGAAAAACGTATTCCACCCACCATTTTTACCCTTTGAAGCATCTTTATTGTGTAGTTTTGTAGGATGACTGGTTGAATAAAGGCCACAGAAAAATAGTGAATGACTGAAAGCGAACTCATAAGACTCTGTAGAAAAGGAGACCGTTTGGCTCAAAAGGAGTTGTATGATCGGTTTGCACCAAAAATGCTAGGGGTAAGTCGGCGCTATGTCAAAGATTCTGCTGGAGCAGAAGATGTGCTCATCCAAGCGATGCATAAAGTACTTACAAAATTGGATAAATATGGAGGCAATGGCAGTTTTGAGGGTTGGATTCGAAAAATCACCGTTAATGAAGCATTAATGTATTTGCGCAAGAAAAAGATGACCTTCGTAGATGAACTCCCCTTGCACGAACCCTCTAAGGACTGGGGCATCTTAGATCAACTCCAAACAGAAGATATTATAGCAATTTTGGACAAAATGCCCGCTGGATATAAAACTGTCTTTAACCTTTTTGTAATCGAAGGCTTTAAACATCGGGAGATTGCAGAAAAATTAGGCATAAGCATCAACACTTCAAAATCTCAACTCATCTTAGCCAAAAAACGACTCAAAGACCTATTAGAAAACATCGGTTATACCGACTAAAATAAGATCATGACTGACAATAATAAGAAAATATTCCGTGAAAAAGCTAAGCATATCTCTATTCAGCCTTCAGAAGCTACTTGGGATAAATTATCAAAAAAACTAGAGGAATCGAAAGAGGCAAAGCCACCCGTCAAGTATTTTAAGCTTTTTGCAATAGCAGCTACTTTGACACTACTTGTGGGGCTCTTATGGAACAATGATGCCTTTACCAAAGAAGAGCCAATAGCTAGTGCTACCCAAGCAGACAACCCGAACAAAAAGACTAAGGCTATTTCAGAGGGTTTGGTTCATAATGAGATGAAACGAATGGCTGACATTCAACAACTTCCGCAAAATACATATGAAAACTTCTATCGTAAAGTCATGGAAGCGCGACGAAATGGATTGTTAGAACGGTATTAACCTTTTATCGTTTTCGCTCCGCATTGAAACTCTTCTGGATATTCGATGTGAACCAAGGACAAGCCATTGGCAGGAGCACTGAGGCTCTTTTCAATTCTATTTTTGGCTTCTATCGCTTCTTTTACTTGTTGCAAAGTGATCTTTCCCAATCCCACATTCAAACACATACCCACAATGAGTCGCACCATCCCACGAAGAAAACGATTAGCGGCAATGTGGTATTCCATTTCTTTCGTTTCTGGATGAACATACCACTTGGATTCAGTGAGTGTACAAAGCGTAGTTTTGTTATTCCCCCCAGTTTTGCAAAAGGACAAAAAATCCGTGTAGTTCAATAAAAGGGAAGCTGCCGCCTGCATCTTATCAAAGTCAAGGTCATCATATTTCAATACAAAAGTCGTCCATTCATTCCGAAAGGGATCTTTCAGACCTTTGACCCTATAAATATATTTTCTTTTTTTTGCAGAAAAACGGGCATGAAATCGCTCTGTTGTTTCTCGCAAGTCCAAGATAGCAATGTCCCGACCTAGCATCCTATTCAGCTTATAAGCCAAATACTCCACCTCATACTCCACGTCAAAATGTGCAAAAAACTGCTGAGCATGGACACCTGCATCGGTGCGACCACAACCCACAACAATGATAGGCTCATTGTATAATTTTGTTAATGCTTTTTGGATAACTTCCTGAATGGTCATGGCCGTTGGCTGTATTTGCCAGCCCGAATACCTCGTGCCATTATACGATAATTCAACTAGAAAACGCTTCATTTCTAGGCAGCTAAAAGCTTGGCTAGCTTTGACTTAGACAGTTTTTCTTCGACATATTTCGCATCAACCGTAAAGCTTTTTATGTTTTCTTCCGAAGGCAATTCATACATAGCATCCATCAAGATTGCTTCTGTAATGGAGCGTAATCCTCTAGCACCAAGCTTATAGGCCAAGGCCTTATCGGCAATTACATCTAGCGCATCTTCATCAAATATCAACTCAATCCCTTCCAATTCAAAAAGCTTTTTATACTGTTTTAAGATGGAGTTTTTGGGTTCGCTCAAAATCACTTTCAAGCTATCCGCAGTTAAAGGATTCAAATGAGCCATTACTGGCAAACGACCTATCAACTCTGGAATCAATCCAAATTTACGGATGTCCTCATGCGTGATGTATTGAAGTAAATCTTCTTCTTTGATTTCTTCTTTGTCCGCAGAATTATACCCAATCACTTGCGTATTAATTCGGCGACCAATCGCCTTTTCGATGCCATTAAAAGCACCACCTGCTATAAATAGAATGTTCTTGGTATCGACTTGAAGCATCTTTTGCTCTGGGTGTTTACGTCCTCCATAAGGCGGTACACTGACAACGGTCCCTTCTAACAACTTCAACAAAGCTTGCTGCACACCTTCACCCGAAACATCTCTAGTGATAGAAGGGTTGTCACTCTTGCGTGCAATCTTATCAATCTCATCAATGTAAATAATACCTCTTTCTGCCGCTTCAATATCAAAGTCACACGCCTGTAATAATCGACTCAAGATACTTTCTACATCTTCGCCTACATAACCCGCTTCCGTCAATACAGTTGCATCAACTATGGTATAAGGAACTTTAAGCAAACGAGCTATCGTCTTAGCTATCAATGTTTTACCTGTACCCGTTGGACCTACAAAAAGAATGTTAGATTTCTCTAATTCGACATCTCCAAGATTAGGATGATTCAATCTTTTGTAGTGATTATAGACGGCTACAGCGATGACTTTTTTAGCTTGATCTTGCCCGATGATGTATTGGTCAAGGAAGGCTACTATTTCTTTGGGTTTTAGGCTTTTGAGTTTAGCTCCTTTTTTCCCTGTCTTCTTTTTACCTGCGACATTGAGTTCTAAGCTGACAATGTCCATTGCGCTTTCTACGCATTGATCACA
>JAJRQS010000250.1 GCA_024280135.1 Bacteroidota bacterium
GCCAATAGGATTTATCGGAACTCATAGATTTATTTTAAGAAAATTTTAGTCTAAATTCTTAGGATTCACTCCATTAAGGATGGAACCTAAGTACTTATCACCCAAAGATTCTAAATAAGCTATTGACTCCTTGTCCTTCGCAGCCAAGCTAGTGTTTGAAGCAAATATTCCAATCACTCTATCTGAAAACTGCTCTAACTCTTTTGCATCAGAGTATAATGATAATGGAGCTCCTTCTAGGAAAATCACATCATACAATTCAATAAGTTCTTCCAAAAATGCGCCAAAATCTTTGCCTGCAAGTATTTCCATTGGTGTACCATGCAAACCACTGTTAGACAATAAATCATATTGCGCTATTTGACCAGAACCGTCATCATCTTGCTTTAGGCTAAACGTATTCCCAAGATTATACTCAGCAATTAACTTTTCCAAAATAACACCAAAGTGCATCGTTCCTTTTGGGCTATACCCCGACAAGCTATTATTTCTAAAGTTCGTGTCAATCACTAACACTTTTTTGCCATTTGCGACCATAGCTTCTACTAGATATGTAATGGCAAATGTCTTACCATCTCCTTCACGCATACTTGTTACCAAAAACACGTCCTCATTACATTCATCAATTGTATATCTGATGGACCGCAAAGATTCTTTAAAAGTCATTAATTGCTGACTATTTTCTACAAATAACTTCCCTGGAATCAATCCTTTTCTTACAAAAGGTAAAGTACCCAACAAAGGTAATTTCACCAATTGTTTAAACTGATTTGTATTAGACAACTTCCCATCAAAGAATGCTAATAGAAAGATTAACATAGAAGCCAACGCCCCACCACCTACTCCAGAGAAAGCGGCTGCATAATATGCCTTATTGGATTCAGATTCTTCAGGGATGGAGGCATTCTGAGAAATCTTTAAGGCTTTTTTCTGGTATGTCCGCCCTGCATTTGCTGCTCTTAAATCTTCTTTAAGTTCTGTGTACTCTTTTTCAACACGCTCCTTTTCAGCCTCCATACGATCCAAGTTTGTCCTATTAGCAGCCATCATAGGAATTTTATTTGTAACGGCTGTGACCATATTACTATATTTTGTTGCTGCTTGCTTAGCATTTTCCAAGTCAAGTTCAAGGTTTAGAAGCGTACGTTCAAGTTCTTCTTCCTGGTTGGAATCAGATTGATTAGAACCCACAAAATTTCGAGCAGAACTTTGGATAATGACCAGTTTTTCTTCTTCCTTTTTCTGTATTTTAGCTCCCAGCTTTTTATCTTTACGACCTCCTGCTATCCATTCAGAGCGCATCTCAGAGATTTCTTTTGTTATCGCTGCTAATTCGGAAGAAGAGGCAGTAGATTTTGCATGCCCTTCAGTACCCGCATTTTGTAACTTGTACAGTTTCTTTTTAACGGTTTTGATTGCACTTTTAAGATACAAGATATTCTTATCTGCTTCAGACTTTTTGTTAAACAGTTCTGTACGATTAGACACCAAAAGTTTACTTTCTTGCGGTAAATTAGCTAGCACCTTACTCCTCATAAAATTTCCAACCGCACGTGATATCGAATCCATTTCTGTTTTCTTTAACTGGACTTCCTTCTCCCTTTGTGCGATGGTTTTATTCTGCTCTGAGAATTTTTCTTCTGAGTCTATAGAAATGTAATCTGCAACTAGATTATTAACAAAGAATGCAGCTAATGCAGGGTTTTTGTCGGTTGCTTTTACTTTTAAAAAGTCTGTTTTCCCATCTCTAGCAATAGCCAATTTCTTCTTTAATGACTTGAAATCATACTTATATGCTTTCGCTAAAACAGAATAGGTTTGTGCGTATAAAGGATCTAAAGTTACTTCTTTTTTAGCAATTTTAGTTTTTAAAACATTCACCAATTCCGCTTTCTTTTCTTGGGATACCTCAATTTGATCATCCTTGTATTTAGGCTCTCCAAATGGGATACCAGATTCGTCTAAATCATGTACCAACAACCTAAAACTCTCTAGGCGCATCATTTTTTCGGACCGAAACTCCGCAATCATATTTTCAAATCTAGCGTTGATTTGGTATTCTTGAACATAACCATCCCCACCACTACTGCCATCGTAGTTCAAGACTCCCGCTTCCAATGTGGCCTCAGTAGTATAACTTGGTGGTAAAGAATTGGCTAAGAAATAAGCTAAAACCGCAGCGAGTAGCGCTGTTAAAAGTATCGCCCATTTTCTTCTTAAAAGAATATTGACGTAGTATTGAAAGTCCATAGTGTTCTCCGTTAAGTGTTTGTTTGAAATGGAGGGGTTATCTCACCAGTATTTCTTCCAGCATGCAAAGTTAGGTAGTTTTAAGGCCAGATACCCAAATATATGCATAAAGGAGCAAAAAATAAGCCAATTTTAGTATTATTTGCAGTAGGTAGAATCATTATATATGCTTTCGTCCCAATTTACAACAATTAAAGTCGTTTTTTCTTTGCTAAATAGAAAGTCACATTCGTTCCTAAAACAAAGTACCAGTCATTCTTCTTTTTATTTCCTGCAGCACTCACCCCATCCAGGTAATCCGAAAAGGAATAGCGATAACCTGCTCTCAGGCCTATTGCCATCAATGGGCTAGCATCATATTTAACTCCAATTCCGAAAGGTAGTGTAAATAGGTTCGGTGTAAAATTTTCTTCTGGAAATGGATTTTTCAGATTGTTCTTACAATCCTCTGAATAACACTCAGCGACATTGTCAATCTTAGAAAAACCTAGGCCTCCATACAAAAAAGGAGTATAGCTAGGCTCAAAGACCCCCGTTCCAGACCTTTCCGCAGATCCTAAAATATAATATTCAAACATGGCTGCTATTTCAGTCACTTTAGACTCAAACTTAAACTTCCTATTTACTCTATCCGGGTAATTCGCATCATCACCCGTTAATTTCGTACGTAATAATTGAACTTTAACGTCCACTTTGGGCGAGATCTTGTATCCCACTCCTCCACCTATTACGAAATTTGTTTCATTCAAGCTAGTGATATTCTGAGCTAAGTCACCTTGGTAATTAGCTGCTCCTACTAATAAACCCAATGAAACTTGGGCTATTCCTAAGAAAGGGAGTAAGAAGAGCAATACGGTTAAATTTATGGAGGACTTCATATTTTTTTTTGTTTACAACGCTGCAAAGATATAAAAAATTGGCAGATTTCTTTTATGTAAGCGTCTATTAACTATTCTTTTACATAAGCTTCGTCAATATTGAATCAAGATCGTTTAAAGAGCTGAGATTTATTTACCTTTGCTCTCGAATTAGACTTTTTCTGATTTCTCATTCGTTTATACTGCTTTAATTACTGCTATGCGGATCCTTTGGTCTATACTTCTCCTTTTCACTTCTTTTCATCTTGTAGCGGAGCGCCAAGAGTGGGTCACCGCTAAAGCTCAAAAAGGTGATGGCATCATTGTTTTCCTTAGCAAATTCAATGTTTTTGGGTATGAATGCAACGAAAAGAAGTTTTATGCACTCAACAAACTTAAGCCCAATTCAGTACTACACATCGGAAAAGACTATAAATTACCAATCCTAAAATATACCTATAACGGAAAAAGTATTCGCTCTACCATCAAGATTAAGCAGTGGGAAAAGGCCATTCGCATTAAGACTTTCAATGAAGTATTGTTTGATAACGGCTTGCGCAAAGCTTCCTTCTTAAAAGATAAAGAACTTTGGGTGCCCTATCATGAACTAAAATGTCCAAATGAGACACCCAAAGTAATCTTGACCAAAAACAAAGGAGTCTTTTCTATATTTGGCCCAAAATACAGTCAAGTTAAAACGGAGTCAAACCTATTACAAGGCAAAGTTTTTTACATCATGGGCGGGCATGGTGGTCCCGATTCTGGTGCTACAGGCAAAAGGGGCAATCACTTACTTTGTGAAGATGAATATGGCTATGATGTCAGCCTGAGACTTGCGCGAAAATTGATTGCTAATGGTGCTACCGCACATGTAATATTACGAGATCCAAATGATGGCATTCGGGATGAAAAGTTTTTAAAATGTGATCGAGACGAAGTATATCTAGGCAATAAGAAAATTTTAAGATCGCAAATCCCTAGGTTAACTCAAAGAGCAGACATCATCAATGAACTATTCCTGACTTATAAAAAAAGAGGCATTCCAAATAAAAATCAAGTAGCCATCATGATACATATAGACTCTAGAAACACCAAATCTAGAGCCGATGTATTCTTTTATCATGCGCCTAAAGCTACAGACAGCAAAAAAATCGCTAACCAACTCTACCAAACTTTTAAAGCCAAATACAAGAAATACCAAGCTGCAAAAAAATACAGAGGGAGTGTACGCCCAAGAGACCTATACATGTTGATGAATGTCAAATCAAGAGCCGTTTATTTGGAGCTTGCGAATATCAGAAATACAGCTGACCAAAATCGCATTCTCCTTGCGGAAAATAGGGACGCATTGGCAAAGTGGATTATGGATGGGTTAATTACTCATTTTAAAT
Source organism: Bacteroidota bacterium (assembly GCA_024280135.1). Classification (GTDB taxonomy): domain Bacteria; phylum Bacteroidota; class Bacteroidia; order Chitinophagales; family Saprospiraceae; genus HyVt-613. The sequence continues at coordinate 4,499 of JAJRQS010000250.1, forward strand.
AAACAATTCTATGCTTCATTTTGTATAGTTTGCTATAATTTTGTGCAAATGCTTTTTTGCGCAAGCCAAACCCAATACACATGGCAAAAAGACATAAAAATCGACAAGATGGTTTTGTTTTCTCAACGAACCCGGATTATATCCCAGAGGATAATCCCTTTGCATCTCTGTCTTCTGATAACGCCAAGCACAGTAATCAGTCACTGCGTATTCATCTAGTCCGAAAGAAAGGCAATAAAGAAGTAACCGTTATCAAAGGTTTTGAGGGGAATGAAGCGACATTGAAAGCCCTCGGAAAAATGCTGAAATCTAAATGCGGAGTGGGAGGAACTGTCAAAGATGGGGAAATTTTAATCCAAGGTAATAAACGGGATCAGGTACGAAAATTGCTCATTGAAGAAGGATATTCCAACACCAAGCTAGCAGGAGGTTAAGCCTTTAAAACGCCATGGACGAAAAAGAATTCAAAAAACTACTTTTCAAAGACCAGTTAACACATTGTTCTATTCCTTCGCCTGCATTAGCCTCTGAAGTTTTAAATGGGCTTCTTGAACTTTTATTTTATCAATTCTCTGATACAACTTATTCCAACCAACGATCCTTTGACAATGCTTTTCATATAATCAAACAGCGATTTTATGATTTAGTGGATGCCATTCATGATGATATGAGATTTGATTGTGACAAAATAGTGGATGCATTTTATGATAAATTACCCAATATTCGTAGTGTACTCCTAGAGGATGCACATGCCATTTCCGATGGAGATCCCGCAGCAACTAACACCATGGAGGTCATCCGAACATACCCTGGCTTTTTAGCATTAGCTACGCACAGACTAGCACATGAACTTTATAAACTGAAATTACCCTATGTGCCACGTATCTTTGCAGAATATGCACACAGTCGCACGGGTATTGATATCCATCCAGGTGCTGAAATCGGTAGTCGATTTTGCATTGACCATGGTACAGGAATAGTGATTGGTGAGACGACCTCTATAGGAGAAGATGTCAAAATATATCAAGGTGTTACACTTGGCGCTTTAAGTGTAGAAAAATCTTTAGCCCAAACCAAAAGACACCCAACCATTGGCAATCAAGTTGTCATCTACGCAAATGCTACTATTTTGGGAGGGAAAACGGTAATCGGAGAAGAGTCCATCATTGGTGGAAACGTTTGGATAACCAAAAGTGTCCCCCCCTATTCTACTATTTATTATAATGGGCTTGCGCAAAAAACAAAACCAAAGGA
>JAJRQS010000251.1 GCA_024280135.1 Bacteroidota bacterium
AAAATGTAATAAAATCCAATATTCAAAGGATTGATTCGAATACGCAACTTTAATTTTATTGCTTTTCGCTTTCTGTATGGCGTTATTTAAGTCTCTATTATCATCTTTATCAAAGACACACCAAACTTCATCATAGAAGCCTCTTTCTCCTTTATATTTGATAGCTTCTTTTATAATTTTCACAGTAGACATACCTGTCTGAACGGTTTTAAGAGTTAAGTTTGGAAGTTTGAATTTGTCAAAATATGTAGTTTCTGTTTTACCTTCACAGACGATAAGGAACGTTTTCTTTTGCACCCTACTTTCGGCTCCACGTTGCAAATAATCCTTTGGTCGTTTTCTTTTCTTATACAGTTTCTTTGACATAATACAGCTTACTGATTGCCCAAAAGCACTTCTTCAATTCGAGAAGACGAGATAGCAGGCACACCGCCATATGCTCCTGTAAAATATTTCTTCCGAACATTTTCATCTTTACGTACGCCTTTGAAGTCACTTAGAGCATACAAAGAAGATGCGCCAAATTTATCTTTGTCTGTGATCCAAATTTGATCTCTGCGTAACTCTTGGAAAGTTAATAAGTTGGTATTGTGCGTATTAAAAATCAACTGTCCCCCTTTTGGATTGGTCTCAGCAGAATTGAAAAGACCCACAATCATTTTTGTCAACTTGGGATGCAACTTACTTTCTAATTCATCGACTAGTAAAACCTTCCCATTTTTAAGTGTATCTAAGATGGGCCCTGCTAAAGCAAATAATTGCTTGGTACCAGAAGATTCATCTTGGGCTAATGAAAATACTTCTGTTGCAACATGATGCATATTTCCGTAATCGACCATAGGTTCTTTTGCCATTGGCTCAAATAAATTTTCCTGAACACTTCCTCTACTCCCATACTTTTTTCGCAAGAATGAAATTTCTGTGTGAATAAAATCTGATTTTTCTAGCAACTTCCTAATGAAAGGGGGAAAGTCCTCATCAGGTACCATTTCTTGAATTTTAATATCAGAAATATCAATACCTCCAGATTTGAGAAATGCAATAATTTCTAGCTTTTTGCCTTCTTGGACTTCATGTACAGTAAATCCTGAAAACCGATCTTCATCTTTAGCATCTAACACATTAATCAAAGTAAGCCAATCAAAAATATCAATTGCAACTGAATTATTCCAATTTGCTGCAACAGAAAGCATCAATGCATTCGGCCTAATTCTGTCATTAGCCACTAAGTCCTTTACCTTGAATTGGGTTTTGTGAAAACTAATGTCTTGGTAGTTTCTTTCAAAGAGTCCGATTTCTTTCACATTCGTCTTACGATACAACCATTCTCCAACAATCTCTTTTTCAGTCGATTCAAAACCATATCGGTACATTATCTTTTCGTGAACAAAGACAATCTCAAATTCCATTGGAGCAGATTCGGTGTCAGTGTGTAATCGGAAAGGATTATACGGGATAGGTTCATTGGCTTGGCTTTCTTTTGCCGAATGCAAGATTAGCTCTTTCATGAGTTCTACGGCATCAAATAGTTTGGATTTACCACTAGCGTTAGCACCATAGATGGCTGCACTTTTTAATAGCTTGAGACCAAACTTCTCTAAGCCAAAAGTGCTTTCCTTTAAGCTACTATCCGCCCCAGCTACCATACTTAAAGTAGCTTTTTCCTTAAAACAAGCATAATTCCTTACGGAGAATTGAAGTAGCATCTTGTGGTATTTTTGTTAACACAAAGATACAAGAATTAACAAAATAGTGCAAGAATAAACTAAACATTTGTGAGATTTTCACAAATAAGCTTTCTATTTTACAACAAACAGGGCTTAACGACCCAATTAGTTGAGATTTTGTACTACTGCCCTAGCACCGTCCTCCAACTAATCTTCTCTTTCACCACACTCGCAATCTCCGAAATTTTAATTCTTGTTTGCTCTAAAGTATCTCGATCTCTAATCGTAACAGTGTCGTCTTCTAGCGTATCAAAATCTATCGTAATGCAAAAAGGCGTACCGATAGCATCTTGCCGGCGGTAACGCCGACCGATGGCATCTTTCTCATCATACTGACAAGGAAAGTCAAATTTTAATTGATTAAGTATCGTCTTTGCTTTTGCGACTAGTTCAGGCTTGTTTTTCAGCAAGGGCAGAACCGCACATTTAATAGGAGCTAAGACGGGGTGTAGTTTTAAAACGGTACGAGTTGCGACTCCACCTTTTGCATTAGGTACTTCCTCTTCAGTGAAGGAATTACTCAATATCGCCAAAAACATCCTGTCCGCCCCGATGGATGTTTCCACCACATACGGCACATAGTTTTCATTGGTCGCGGGATCAAAGAACTGCAATTTCTTTCCAGAAAATTCTTCGTGTTGTTTCAAGTCAAAATCCGTCCGAGAATGAATCCCTTCTAATTCCTTAAAGCCAAAAGGGAAATCAAATTGAATATCTGCTGCTGCATTCGCATAATGAGCCAAGGCATCGTGATCATGAAATCGTAGTTTTTCTTGAGGCGTACCGAGTGCCAAATGCCATTTCATACGAGTCTCTTTCCAGGCCTCATACCATTTCATTTCTGTACCGGGTTTCACAAAAAACTGCATTTCCATTTGCTCAAACTCTCGCATCCTAAAGATGAATTGGCGAGCAATGATTTCATTTCTAAAAGCTTTACCGATTTGAGCAATACCAAATGGTAATTTTTGACGCATCGACTTTTGGACATTCAAAAAATTGACAAAAATACCTTGAGCCGTTTCTGGACGCAGGTACAACTTCCCTTCAGTTCCTGCAATGTTGCCAAGTTGCGTAGAAAACATAAGGTTGAACTGGCGGACATCCGTCCACTCTTTTGAGCCGCTGACAGGATCGGCAATTTCTAATTCCACTATCAAATCCTTCAAAGCCCCCATATCGTTATCCGTCAAAGCTTTGCCTAGACGTGCTTCAATCGACTTCATCTTTTCTGCATATTGGACCGCTCTGCCATCCGTTGCCCGAAACTTAGCCTCATCAAAATCCTCTCCAAAACGCTTGATGCCTTTCTTGACTTGCTTATTGATTTTTGCTTCAATCTTCGCCACATACTCTTCGACCAATACATCTGCACGATACCGCTTATTACTACCTTTACTATCCACCAATGGATCATTAAAAGCATCCACGTGTCCAGAAGCTTTCCAAGTCGTGGGATGCATAAAGATGGCCGCATCCAATCCAACAATATTATCATGCATTTGCACCATGGACTTCCACCAGTACGTTTTGATGTTGTTTTTCAACTCCACACCTAAAGGGCCATAGTCATACGTCCCTGCCAAACCATCATATATTTCACTTGATTGATAGACAAATCCATATTCTTTACTGTGTGCAATCACTTTCTTAAACAAGTCCTGTACTTCTGCCATTTCGTTTTATTTTTCTTCTTTTCGATTCGCTTGCGCAAAAATGGGGAAAAAATGGGATAGTTACGGCTAGAATGGGGATTAATGTTCAATTGTAGGCACTCAATTGTGTAGGCGGGTAGGATTTTTTTGAGGAATCGATTGCTGAGGAATCGTTCAATCGAGTGTATGAAGCCAGGCAGGCTGTGAGGATAGCTATTGGTAGCGGAACCGAACGTAAGGCTTAAGTCCTTGAAAAAAATAGTAAAATCAACCCATAAAAGAAATTTTCATGATTACCATCTAGCTTCCTTGAATAGAGGGAAACTTGACAGCTATACATAATGGAAGGAACACTTGAAAAAATAAAATGTAAGAGCAGTGTTATAAGTTTTTATCAAAAATAAACACCATAATAGTTTTTTTATTCGAATAAACATTTGTAGCTTTACGATGAGAGAACAGCAAAATGCTTCTTTTCAGATAAGATGATGGTGTGTAATTAGATGTAAGATATTGTAGATAAGGGTTTTACACACTTTTAAGATATAAATTTTTTTTAATCTGTGTTGGGAACAACACTATAAATTCATTAATTATGAACAAATTTAATTTGGCGAATATCGCCCCCCCCCAATTTTTGTTTGGCGGACATGTTTAGAATCCGTTTACCGCATTTTTTGATTGTATTTTTGCTAATGTTTAGCATGATACTGACTACGGAGGCAAGCGTAACCTCGGCAAAACCTGAGGTAAAGTCTTGCCCATATACTATGGCACCTGTAGATCAGCCCTGCACCTATCGTTTTTTTCTCAATTCTGCTATTCCAGATCCTTTATTTGGTTTTTCTTTGGATTTTGGAGACGGTACAGTTTTGACTAGTGGAATTGTGTCGCCACTGAATAGTTTTATTAATAATTCTGCAGGAAGCTATACAACTGGGTATTGGTCAAATATTTATCATGTCTATCAGACCGATGGAGTCTTCACTCCGACTTTGAACTTTTCCTATATTGATAATAACGGATCGTTTGTAGAGGTTAGCTGTACTTTTGATGTCATTGATGTAAAAGCATGTGATACATCTAAAGAGTGTGATTTTACGGCCACGGCAAAAGTGGAGTGTGCAAGATTATCTATAGATATTACAACAAACTCAACAGTGCTACAAGCTCACAAATACATTATAAAAAATGGTTCGGATGTTATTCAAATTATTAACACTTCTGCTGGCAGCGTGAACATTGCCCTAGAAAATGTTAACCTTTGCAGCGGCACTCTTGAAGTAATACATGAAATCTATGGCCCCAAGGGCGAGATAGTCTGTTCAAGTTCACAATTCGTGGATGTACCAAATGGTATTTATATAGGCAACCTAGATTGTTTTCCTATTGAATTAGCTTATATTACGGGCCCTGGTAAATTGCTGCCAAATAGTGGTTATAGTGGTGGGTGTCCATTATACATAACTGGAGAGTTAATCATTAATGAAGATTATTATTTTGACTATTCTACGTTATTTTTTGGCGATGCAGCAGGAATGACAATAAAAAAGACTTCACCAGTACCGCCTTCCGTTGAATTAAGCGCAGAGAATACAGTTATGACTAGTGCTTGTGAAGTGCTTTGGCGCGGTGTAGAAGTGTATGATAACACAAAAATAGATATGGATGTGTCATCCATTGATAATGCACTATATGCTATAAGAGCGATTAATACTGACCCTATGGTATCAGTACCACCCCAAATGGAACTAACAGGAGTTACGTTTTCTAATAATTTTGTTGGTATTTTAGCAGTAGATGGCGCGATTGGGCTAGATACTGATAAATTTACTGGTAATACTTTTAATGGAGGGGTGCTCCATAAACTAGGAGGCCAAGCTTGTCCTAGTGGTTTAGTCAGTATTTTGAGTAACACTCCAATTGGAGAAAGGGCTTATGCAGGGATTTATATCGATGGTCATGGCGATAATAACCTGGGTGCTCAGATACATCTTAAGCCAAATACATATAATACTTTTGCAGGTTTATCTGTTGGGATTGGATCTAGAAATGCAGATTGCACTATTCAAAGTTGTACATTTGGGTTTATAGATAACTTTGGTTATGGTGGGCTTCCTGATGTTGATGCAGGTCATGGTATTGATTTTAATTATGGCTCAGGCGGTAGAAAATTAACCGTTACTGATTGCTTTTTTAGAACAGTTAGAAGAGGTATCGTTGCAAATTCCTTGGCTGGATCAACAACCGATGTGACCATTCATAATAATGATATGATTAATATGGGTGGAGGAATATCTATCAACTCAGATAATGGTGTCAATAGCGAAGGCCAACCATGGTCGGGTGATTTTAATACGGTGAGTATACTGGATAATGATATAGCATTAGAACAGCAATTTTATTCTGAGGGAGGAGTAGGTATTTTTATAAAAGACCATACAAATTCTTTCAGTCGTTACTTTATTGATGATAATACGATAACTTCAAATAGTGAGAATTCTATAGGTATTTGGATGCTTACTGCTGAGGGTAATCCTTCTGGGTTTGTAGGTAGTGACCCTGATTTAATTAATAATATCGCACATGGCAATTTGATTGTGATGAACAAACGCGGTTCTGGTATTGTTCAGCAACTAACGCCATTCATGTCCACATTGCACAACGATATTACGCTCCATCATGAAAGTGGGTTTGGTATTGATGCTAGAGGTGTCCAGATTCCTATTAGTTCTGCTTGGCTTTCTGTTTTTAGATGCAACACCGTTGAAGATGTATCTGCTACAACTAATGGATGGTCTCAGGCTTATTCTTTTAATAGCATCGCATATCCAGACATTAATAATAATCGTTCGATAAATGCTACCGTTGGAATGCAATTTAGAGGAGTATGCGCCAATTCTTTTATAAGGCAGAATAAGATGGGAATTCCTGGTGGCTCTATGCGAAGAGGACTAAGTTATAGTTATGCCTTTACTGGCCCTCAATATAGTACTGGTAATCGGTGGTTTGGGACTTTTACAGAAGCAGGTGCACGGAATTCTGGCCCTCTTACTGGTTCTATCTATTTTGTAGCTGCAGGAGACAATCAACATCCTGGCTCTATAGAGCCTTCCTTTGGTTGGTTTTTGGGAGGGGCGCATACAGAAATAGAACATTGCGCTGAAGTAGAAGAAGATAATTCTTTACCCATTATGGGTTTGACTGATTATGAATATCAATACATGGTTGATAATAGCAATATGGGTCATGCTGGATTGGATTGGGATTTTAGAACACATATATTAAGTGTGATTCTAGATTCTATTGAACTGCTGAATGATCCTGTTGTTCAGAATTTCTATTCAGATCCGAATAATGTCGAAATCTTAAGCATGATGGATCTAAAATCAGAAGCAAAAGCTGTTTTTGACTACAATACAGATGTGATAGCAGCTATCTTGGAACAAATTAGTTACACAGAAGCAAGTATCGCTACACTAGATGCTTCATTGGCATTAGATCCGACAAATACAACACTACAATTGCAAAGAAGTCAGCAGTTAACATTATTGACCCAACAACAGCAGTTATATCAGAATATATGGAATGCGACCCTTGTAAATATCAGTAATTCAGCGGAGCAAACGATAGCTTCTTTTATGAGTTTTCAGACCAGTTCTATACCTGCCGAGTTTACTAAAAAGTCTTGGATTGCCTATTTGAAGCAAAAAGGAAAGGGGCATTCTTTCTCAACCGCAGAATTAAATGAACTCAAAGACATCGCTTTGACCTGCCCTGAATTGGGTAGTTCTGTTGTCCATTTTGCTTCTGCTATTTATAGTGGCATGACGGAGATTCCTTTGCCTGTCAGTGCCTGTGAAGAAGATACGAAGAATGGTAAGATTGAATTTAAGGGTTCAAATACAGTTCAGTCAAATAGTGATTTTGCTTTGTATCCAAACCCAGGTAGGAATGAGTTGAACATTTCTGTTAACCACGAATTAACTTATCGAGTGGAGATTATGACCCTTACGGGTAAAAAAATGCGCACACAAACTTCTTCGGAGTTACAAACTTCTATCAATACTTCTTCATTATCAGAAGGTATGTATATGATACATGTATTTAGTGAAGATGGACAATTAAACAGCACGATGCGCTGGATTAAGTCTAAATAATTTTTAATATAACCATGGGGAGTGCTCGTCACTCCCCATATTAAAATTATCAACTATGAAAAAGACAATTCTTTTTGTAATATTAGTTTTTTTGTCAGGTGCATTGGTCGCACAAAAGATAAATAGTCAGTGGGTTTTTGGCTGGGATGACAAGGGAATAGAACATATATTTAGTGATTTTAACACCAATCCGCCAAGTTTGAGTGTGATAACTAGTTCAACACCGATATATGCCCCAATGGCGAGTATTAGTAATGAACAAGGGGAACTATTGTTTTATGCTTCTAGCCGTGAGGTATTGGATAGAAATGGGGATTTGATGGAAGGAGCAACGGGTATTTCCCCCAATATGACTTTATTATTCGATTCCTTGGGTGTTTATCCGCCCAAAACTGGGAATATGATTATTCATGGTTTTTATGTGCTCCCTGGATTTGATAATCCTAATATTTATTATTTATTTTCTTTGGATCGAGGGTATGAGTTTTTTGGAGGTGCAGTGGATTATTATAAAATCAGTTTATATTATTCTATTATTGATATGTCCCAAAACAATGGCCTTGGAAAAGTGACAGAAAAGAATATTCCCGTGTATGTTTCAGATGTTTTCACTTCAGGGTATCAATTAGGGCCTGCTGTGCGACACGCCAATGGTCGAGATTGGTGGATTCTGACTAATGAGACTTCCACTAATAATTGGCATCGAATACTTTTTACCCCAACAGGTATTGATGACGACTTTGAGCCTTATAAGGTTGAAGGTCCTATAGAATTGCCGCCGGGGACTGATGAGGCTCAAATTGCGGCGCGTGAATTTTCTCAAGATGGCAGTAAGTGTGCAATATCAGGAGGGCATTCCGCTTGGGTGTATGATTTTGATCGTTGTACGGGCTTATTGAGTAACCCCGTTCGACTCTTTGAGGATCCAGATTATAGCTTTACGCATGATGTTTGTTTTTCAGATAATAATCGATATTTATATATGGCTCATGGGGATCAATCTGACGACCAAGGTAAGTATAATTTGTTTTTAAAGCGATTTGATTTATGGAGTGATGATCCGAGTAATGATTTTGAAATTATAGTGGATAGACATAGTGATCTATACCCATTGGGTGCGATCGTGCGCTTTCCATCAGGCCAACTTGGACTGGCTGGGGATAGCTTTACGAATAGGTACATGCATTCCATACCTTATCCGGAGGATGAACAAGTAGTGATTGATACGCAGTTCATACAATGGGATTTTGAGCCTTTGCTCTTTGGACTGAATCATCTATACCGCCCCAACTACTACCTAGGACCCATAGACAATTCCTCCTGCGATACCCTCGGTATAGACAATAATCCACTTGCGCATTGGCGGTACGATCGTCGAGTAGATCCCTTTGAGATAAAGTATGTGGATTTAACCTATTACGAACCTACTTTTTGGTCTTGGGATTTTGGAGATGGGGAAGAGAGTACAGAGCAACATCCCGTACATCAATATGCGACAGAGGGGATATATGAAGTCTGCCTCATCGTAGGGAATGAATATTCGTCCGACACCTTATGCAAGGAAGTAGTGATAGGCGACCAACTCACCGTAAGCATCGAAGCAAGTATGGTTACAAGCTGCGCCCCCACGGAGGTGACATATCATGCTGCGACGGTAGAAGCCACGAGTGTGCATTGGACATTTGAAGGCGGTACGCCAGCGGAGTCGGATAGTCCAGATGTGGTGGTGACGTACGAAGCAGCAGGTACTTATGAAGCCCTACTGACAGCTACAGGAAGCTTTGGAGATAAGACAGATAGTCATAATATCACCATCCAAGCCCCACCAATAGCGGACTATACTTTTTCGGTATCGGATTTGACGATTACGACAGAAAATACATCGAAAGAAGCGACGAGTTATTTATGGGATTTTGGAGATGGAATGACAGATACGGTTACTAATCCGACGCATATTTATGCGAGTCCGGGGTTGTTTGATATTATATTAATAGTAAATAATGCTTGTGGTCAAGACACCCTCATTCGGACGCTGTTGATTACAGATACGGAGGAGATTGGTTTGTCGATTGATTACAGTCTTTCACCCAATCCTAGTGATGGATTGTTTACCTTGCAATTTGGGCAAGTATTAAAAGCTTCACTAGACATCACGATTTATAATATCCTAGGACAAGTCATTTTGCGCAAGCGTCTAAAAGTAGGACAGCGAGAAATGGAAATAGATTTAACAAAAGAAGCTAGCGGTACTTATTTCTATCGGTTAACTCATAAAGGGAAAGTCGGTTTTGGAAAGTTAGTTGTGGATAGGGAGTAGGTTTTTTGAGGAAATGTCCTATGGACGTTTATGTGCGCCTTGCGCGTTTAGGGACACGGAGTATATAAGTGTCCGTTTTTTTGTTAACTTAGCGAAAACCCCCAATGGCCATGAACTTTCCTTACGATAAAGATACAGAAGAATATATGCTTTTATTTTTCGATGATTTAAACGAAAAGCAACG
>JAJRQS010000252.1 GCA_024280135.1 Bacteroidota bacterium
AGGAGCCCCCTAAAACTTAGGGCACATTACCTCATCATTTTCATATTCACCAATAAACGAAACAGACAATTCAAAAGCATTTTGCCCTTGTCGGTAAGTCGCCAAATCCGAAATATTAGCATCGTAAGAAAATCCAAAAACCAAGTTGTTGATTTCTATTCCAGCTAGTAATACAACCGCATCTAAAAAGACGTCTGACTTTTCATCTCGCACGGGTCTTACCCATGCTCCGAGGTGGAAGGCATAAGGGCTATAATCATGAAATTTAAACCGAATGTTAGAGCCTGCATTAATTTCCATGTGAGGGCCTTGGAGTGCAAAAAGAAACCGAGGGAGAATAGACACATCTCTAGCCACTCGAATATCTCCACTAAATTGCCCTGAATATTTTCTATACAATCTAGCCTCTCCAAACTTTTCTTCTGATCGATAAAAAGAAATTTTTGGCTTGGTGATATGATGCACAGCTCCTCCAATATAAAAATGATTGACTTTTCGGACAGCAATCGAATAATTTACCCCAATAGATAAATCTGGATAACCAAAATTATTCTCGGGTAATTCTTCAGAAGAACCCTCTGTATATCCATCGAACCCATTATACTGATCCCTAAAAGTCAATTTGCTGATGTTCACATTTCTTTGCGTAAGCCCCAATTGAATCCCAGCGCTCAGGTACTGTTGGTCTCTAGGATCTAAGCTTTTATGAAAAGCTCCTGACAGAGCCAATTGAGTATTTGAGAAATCAATACCAGCTACTTTATCAGAATAAAATAAGATTCCAGCCCCTACATAATCTTTAGTAGGATTACGTTTGAATACCCGAAATTTTAAATCTATAGCACCCGCTACCGTCTTAAAAGGGTTGTCTAATACCCCTTTCCACTGAGAACGATAGATAATTCCCGCCCGATAACGACCTGCTGCTGCACCCGTAAGTGCTGGGTTCAAAGTCAGAGGAGATGCATAAAATTGCGTAAAATGCTTATCTTGAGCATGTCCCAATTCTGGAAAAAGACCCGTCAAAACGACAATCAACAGTAATAATCTCATTAATTTACTTTTTTCTTCAAAGCGAAAGACAAAACACATACGCTCTAACGAAGATTTTTGTCAAATGATTTCAATTTTCATCTTAAAAGTGCCTGTATCTCTTCTGACTACAAACAACGTATCAGGTCAAAGGAGGTCAACATGTGGTAACTCATCGCCTTGTCCTGCACGATGATGGACTTTTGTTTATCACTCATATATCGACTTAGTTTGGAAATAGTCATGTCCTCCGGAATGATGGGCAAAGGCTCTTCCATCACCTCTTGCACTTGAATTTCCCCATTTTGGGTAGGATTCTCAAGTACCTTCGATAAAATTTTAGCCTCTGAGACCGATCCGATTACTTTGTAATTGTCATCCATGACGGGCATTTGAGAATAGTCCTTATCCCTCATCAGGTTCAATACATCTCCCAGACTATCCCCTTGTTTCACAAAAATAAATTCCTTTGCTTGCTTTCTACCCACTAATTCACCGGCTGTCATTTCCGAATCCAAATATCCACGTTCTCTCATCCAGTTATCATTAAATATCTTACCGATATAGCGACTACCATGATCATGAAACAAAACGACTACTACATCATCTTTGGTCAATTGATCCTTCATTTGCAAAAGCCCTGCAACTGCCGAACCAGCTGAATATCCCAACAAAAGTCCTTCTTCTCTAGCCAATCGGCGAGTCATCACGGCACCATCCTTATCGGTTACTTTCTCAAAATGATCTATCAAATCAAAATCTACATTTTCCGGAAGGATATCCTCTCCTATCCCTTCTGTCACGTACGGATAGATTTCTTTCTCGTCAAATTCCCCAGTTTCATGATATTTTTTCAAGACAGAACCATAGGTGTCAATTCCCCAAATTTTAATATTTGGATTTTTCTCTTTTAAATATTTCCCCACTCCAGATATCGTACCTCCAGTCCCTACACCGACTATGAAGTGAGTAATCTTTCCCTCTGTTTGCGCCCATATCTCTGGTCCAGTAGATTCATAGTGGGCTTCCCGATTGGATAGGTTGTCATATTGATTGACGTAATAGGAGTTCGGTACTTCTTCTCCCAGTCTTTTCGACACCGAATAATAAGAACGAGGATCCTCTGCCTCTACTGCGGTCGGACAGACAATCACCTCCGCGCCCAACGCACGCAACATATCCATTTTTTCTTTGGATTGCTTATCTGTTGTGGTGAAAATACAATTGTATCCCTTGATGACCGCAGCCATCGCCAATCCCATGCCTGTATTTCCAGAAGTCCCTTCAATGATGGTTCCACCAGGCTTTAAAAGGCCAGCTTTCTCCGCATCTTCAATCATCTTGAGTGCCATCCGATCTTTGGTAGAGTGCCCCGGATTGAATGTTTCGATCTTACCCAAAACTAAAGCGGGAACACCTTTAACAATTTTATTCAATTTGACCATTGGGGTATCTCCAATCGTCGTTAGTATGTTTTCGTGGTATTGCATGGATTGGTTATTGCGCCTTGCGGCAAAAAAGAAAGGCAAAGTTACAGAATAATTGGGAGTTGATGATTGCGTTCACTCAAAAGTTTATATACTTCCAATTTTACCTTTTCACCCACCAGATTAACCAATGCTCAATTTAACAACTTTGGGCAGAATCAGTTCCGATAGCCATCGGAATCTAAATTGTAGAATTTCCAATCACCGCTCAATATCGTATCTCTGTATAAAACTTGCTATTAATGGCTCCGAGATAATCCGCAGCAGCGGGGGAGAGGACGACTTTCGCACTTGAAGGAGTTACTCTTGCATTAATTCTGCCGATTACTTTTACGTAGAGGGTTCGTTTAGACATGGGATTGAATACTTCTATTACGGATCCGATTTTGGCGTAGTTATGAAGTGCATATAGCTTCGTTCCCTTATTTTTTGTCTTCTTCCAAAAAGCGGCTCCTCTCTGTTCTCTTAGTTTTTTTCCATTCGTTTTCGCGAGGAAAACTTGTTTTTGTCGAAAGACTTTTCCCGAAAGGGGATGCTTGAAGGTAGTCGCCCCCTTTGCTTTGGTTACTCCTTTTAGGCTTATCCACCCCACTTGTAATAACTGACCCGGGCGAAGTGCTCCGGTTATATTGTTCCTCTTTTTTAAAGTATCAATGGGCATCCGAAAGGCCCGCTTGGCTATACCATACATCGTGTCACCTTTCTTTACTTTGTAATATATTTTAATGTAATTTTTAGCCTTAAAATTCTTTTTGCGAAAGCGTCGGATAGCTCGATTTGGGATGGGTACTTGAAGCTCGTCCCCAGGAGCTAAATTCTTTTGGTCTTTTTTAGGATTAAAAGCCATTATCATCGGAACGGTCACACCATAAAATCGACTTATCTTATAAAGGGTTTGTTGATTTTCGATCGTA
>JAJRQS010000253.1 GCA_024280135.1 Bacteroidota bacterium
CGCATTCCATACGCTACCTCAAAAAAAGCTTTCCCTTCTTCTGCGGTTTTAAAGACAAAGGTGGAGGTTTGAAAAATAGGACATTTGATAGCTCCTTCTGACCATTCAGGATTGTAGCCATAAGACATCATTAGGGATTCAGGTTTGAATTGTTTTCTTCTATCTTGGTCTTTCATTGTTTTTTTGTTTTTAGTACAGAAGGGCAATTCAAAAGTACATTTTTTTTGGATGATTTGCTTTGAAATATCGCAAAGGCAGCATTTTATCATATATTTGGGTCTTGTACTTAGTTTCTAATGCTAGATTAATGAACAAATTGCGATATTCCTTAGCCTTCTTACTATTTATCCTTCTATCCTTTTCTGCGAAAGCGACTCATATCGTGGGAGGAGAAGTAGGGTACAGGTGCCTAGGGAATGATCAATATGAAATTACTTTAACCGTGTATCGGGACTGTTATTATGGAGAGCCTCCTTTCGATCCGAAAGCCTCGGTCGGTTTTTTTTTAAAAGGAGTGGATACCGCAACCTACGAAATCAGAATTGAGGATACGTTTTCTGATACAATAGTATATGAATTAGAAGATCCATGTTTGAGTATTCCGCCCGATGTATGTGTAGAGGTGATGCAGTACGTGGATACGATTACCTTACCTTTTGTTCAGGATGGATATACCATTGTCTATCAGAGATGTTGCCGAAATGAGACGCTTTTGAACATCCAAAACCCCTTAGAAACAGGAGCTAGTTTTGTCATTGAAATGACAGGGGCATCTATGCAATTGTGTAATTCTAGTCCCGTTTATGATCAATGGCCGCCCATCGCATTATGTGTGGATAAACCATTGGATTTTGACCATTCCGCAACGGATCTAGAGGGGGATTCTATTGTGTATTCTTTATGCGCGCCGTTTATTGGTGGGCAACACTCTGACTTCGGTAATCCGATGCCCCAACCTCCCGAATATCCCATTGCAGAAGAAGTGAAATGGGTTAATCCACCTTATAATACAGCGAATATGCTAGGAGGAGTGCCACTTACAATCGATCCGGTTTCGGGTCAATTAACGGCAATACCCAACACCATTGGACAATTTGTAATAGGTATTTGTATGCATGAATATAGAGAGGGTGTGCTTTTATCCGTGACCAAACGAGATTTT
Source organism: Bacteroidota bacterium (assembly GCA_024280135.1). Taxonomy (GTDB): domain Bacteria; phylum Bacteroidota; class Bacteroidia; order Chitinophagales; family Saprospiraceae; genus HyVt-613. The sequence continues at coordinate 1,163 of JAJRQS010000253.1, forward strand.
CAATTTAATGTAAGTGATTGCGGAGAAGTGGTTTCTTCGTTTTTTGTGCCCAGCTTACAATGTGATGAACTGACTATTGATTTGAATAATATGAGTGAAAATGCGCTGGGTTTTTCTTGGGATTTTGGGGTGTTAGGTGTAGATACTGATACGTCTAGCTTGGCAAATCCTACGTTTTCATATCCCGATACTGGACAATATGTAATTACTTTGATTTCCGTTAGAAGTGAGACTTGTATTGATACTTTCGTAAAAAATATCAATCTACAATATACCACTTTTGATGTAGGGGTAGATTGGGAATTGTTGGGTTGTGGAGATAGCTTAACGATTCAGATTAAAGACCAAACCGTTGATTCCGTATTTGAAACAAAGAGTTGGTTTTGGGAATTGACAAACGATATTGCCTCAGTGTCTTCAACAGACCAACATGCGAATTTGACCATTTCTGCTGGGGGTAATACAGTGTTGCACGGGACCATCGAATCCTCAAATGGTTGTACTAAAGAATTAGAAATTCCATTTGCTCTTTCAGTCATTGCAGATTTGCCAGATACCTTGATTTTTGTTTGTCGTGGGGAGGATCTAGTGCTCAACCCCAATCCTGTGGATACACTGACATACGCATGGACACCTACGATGGGTTTGTCAGATCCCAATACGCCTAGTCCGCAAGTAAATAACATTCAAGAAGACTTGGTGTATTTTGTGGAAGTGAATGATTTAGATTCAATTTGTATGCGGAATTTTGAAGTGAATATTTATGTTGCAGACGTGGCAGATGTTTTTGCGCAAGCGAACCCCGATACCGTTTTTATAGGGGAATCCAGCCAACTGTCAACGTCTGGTACGGCTACTTCTTTTCTATGGACGCCAAGTGAAACGCTGAATAATAACGAAATGCCAAATCCTGTTGCTACACCCACAGAAACCACTGTGTATCAAGTAGTTGGGCAGGATGAAAAGGGATGCCCTGATTCTACAACCGTCAGAGTAGTCGTATTAAATCCAGAATGTGGTCTGCCGAATGTCTTTGTCCCTACGGGGTTTACACCCGATAATGATGGTTTGAATGATGACTTTAGGGTCTATGGTTTTATTGTGGAAACGATGCAACTGATGGTCTTTAATCGTTGGGGTGAGAAAGTGTTTGAAACGAATGATCAAAGTACGGGTTGGGATGGTACTTTTAAGGGCAAAAAACTACCTCCAGATGTCTATGGCTTTTATTTAAAAGTCGGATGTATTAATGGGGAACAATACGAACACAAGGGGAATGTGACTCTGATTCGGTAAAACTGTTGCGTTGGTATGTGAAATCATTAACTTTACAGAGTAAGCATAAAAAAAGCATTTTCCGCAAGGCGAAAAATACTTTTCAAAATGGGACACTGAGGGGATTTGAACCCCCGACCCCTGGAACCACAAACCAGTGCTCTAACCAACTGAGCTACAGCGTCCGTATTTAGGAATGCAAAGATAGTTCTTTTTGTTCCATACAAACAACTTTTGGGCGATTTTTTCCCTAACTAATCTATTCCTAAAGTTTATTACCTTTACACTTACTAAAAGAACAGAAATGGAATTAACAAAAAGTGTATTGATTTGTGTGGAGCGAGATATTATGCTGACTGCACTTAAATTTAGGATGGAAAAACAAGGCTATAATGTCGTGCATGTTAAGTCTATCAAGGAAGCAAAAGAAAAAATTAAGGAACTAGATATTGATTTGATTATTTCAGATTTAGAGATAGGTGGTAAGCCAACTGCTGAAATGATTAAATGGTCAAAAAGTAAGAACAAAGGGAAATTGACGCCTTTTTTAGTCATGGCGACTTTGGATGATGATGGAGATGTTTTAGCAAAGATGCTGAAAGATGGCGTACATGACTTTATCTTAAAACCTTTTAAACCAGTAGAATTGTACTACCGCATTAATAGAATTGTACCGACTTTAGGCGTCTAGCTAGGATTCTGAAGTTTTGAAAAAGTATCTTTTCCTTTGGCATAGAAACGCCAGACGATGCTGTGCTCAAAAATACCTTGTGGGTTTTTGATACGCTTATTAGGTAGGCTGATTAAGATTTGCTTGATCTCACGACGCTTCTTTATGAGTTTGGGGATACTTGCGTAAAAAGCAAAATGAGCTCTGATGATGGACCAAATCAATGAATAATGTCCTTGGTACAAGAATAACCCACCTGCTAATCCATCCAAAACTAGGCGTAGGGGCAATTTCCAGACGAGGTTTGAAAGCCGATCGTTTTTGACAAGCATCTTTAGGTTGTTCCTAAAATTCAAATATACTTTATTGGGGGTATTGTAGGAGAGTGTTCCGCCACCCAAATGGTAAACAGTGGAGGAGGGGATGGCTTTTATTTTATAGCCAGCCCTTTTGATTTGCCAACACATATCAATTTCTTCATTGTGGGCAAAGAAAGTGGCATCAAATCCTTTAAAATCCCAGAATAGTTTGGATCGAATAACCATGGCTGCTCCGGTCGCCCAAAAAATCTCGACTTCATCATCATATTGACCTAGGTCTTCTTCCATGCTTCCAAATACGCGTCCTCGACAGAACGGATAACCCAAAAAATCAATGTACCCACCCGATGCGCCTGCATACTCAAACTTGTTGGGTTCCAGGTCTGAAAGAATCTTGGGTTGGCAGACACTTAGGTTGGGGTCTTGCATCGCTTTTGTAAGGGGTGTTGTCCAGTTTTTGGTTACGCGCACATCAGAATTTAATAAAATATAGATGTCGGCTTTGACTTCTTTTAAGGCTTCATTATACCCGCCGGCAAATCCGTAATTTTGGGATAATTTGATGAGCTTTATCCGTGGATTTAATTGTTGATATTGGTGTAAAAAATCTAACGATTTATCCGTAGAACCATTATCAGCTATATAAATATCAATCGCTTTGGGTGTGTGTGCCACAACAGTCGGTAAATATTTTTTTAAATGCTTGGTGCCGTTATAATTAAGAATGACAACAGCCGTTTTAGAAGAGGTAAACTCTTGATTATCAATAAGTTGAGTGGCGGTTTTTTGGTCTTTTTTTAATTGTTGAACTAAGGCGCTTTTGTCTTTAAATTTTTTGTTTTCTCGAATGAAATCAATGAGTTGAACAGAAATTGCCTGTCCGTAAATGTCTTGATTGAAATCAAAAATGTTTACCTCGATGCGTAAATTGTGGCCATCTACCGTGGGTCTGTTGCCAATGTGCAACATTCCATTGTATTTTTTATTTGAGATGCTAACGATGACTGCATACACCCCTTCCTTTGGCAATAATTTATCTGGATTATCAATTTTAATATTAGCGGTAGGAAAGCCTAAGCGTTGTCCAAGTTTATCTCCATGTACTACGGTGCCCATTATGCTAAAAGGTGTGCACAAGTAGGTCTGCGCTAATTTGACATTTCCGTCCTTTAGTGCTTTTCGTATTTTGGTAGAGGAGATTTTAATATCATTAATAGTGTTGGCAGGTATTTCGATGATATTAATATCAATTGCCTGCTTGCGCAAAAGATGGATATTGCCTGTTCCTCCTTTCCCAAAACGATGGTCAAAGCCTAGGATGATGGCTTTAGGATTAAATTTTTTGAGTAAGAAATTCTGGATGTAATCTTCTGGACTTTGTTGGGCAAATGCTTCGTTGAAAGGAATCACAACTAAGTGATCAACACCCAATCTTTCTAAACAGGATTCTTTTTCCGCAAGGGAATGCAGCAGTTCAATAGACTTGCCTTCTAAAAAATGGCGTGGATGAGGGGAGAAGGTGAGGACGATGGATTCCCCATTTATTTCCTTTGCCGTTTGGACTAATTGATTTAAAATAGCCTGATGCCCAATGTGTACGCCATCAAAAGAACCCACTGTAAGTACAGCGTTCCGAAAGCGGGGAATATGTTCGATATCTTGATGTACCTGCATGAGCAGCAAAAGTAGGAAAATTATTGGTTTTGAGTAGTGTTTAATCGTTCAATTGTGCAATTGTTCAATCTGTCTGTTCGCTTACATAATTTTTCCTACCTTAGCAGCAAACTAAACATCATGAAGGTAATTGATTTAAATTTTTTGGGACATAGCGACACCATCGCCTCTTTTTTGGTAGAATCGAATGATGGATTAATCTTGGTGGAGTCTGGTCCTCATTCGACTTATGATAATTTGACGAAAGTACTGAAAGATTTTGGTGCTTCGACCCAAGATGTTCGCCATGTTTTATTGACGCATATTCACTTGGATCATGCGGGAGCAGCGTGGGCATTTGCTAAGCAAGGCGCGCAAGTTTATGTTCATCCTAGAGGGTACAAACACATGGCGGATCCAGCTAGATTGTGGGCTTCCGCCAAAAGAATTTATCAAGATGAGATGGAATACTTATGGGGTGATATGCAAGCGATAGATGAGCGATTACTCCATGCGATTGACGATGCAAAGGATTTGAAAATTGGAAATCAAGTATTTACGGCTTGGCATACCCCCGGGCACGCTGTTCACCATATTGCATGGCAGCATGGAGATGGGATTTTTACGGGTGATGTGGCTGGCGTAAAAATTGGAGAAAACATCGTGGCACCTCCTTGTCCTCCACCAGACATTAACCTAGAAGACTGGAAAAAATCAATTCAAAAGCTACTAGAATTAAAGCCTAAATCTATTTATTTGACTCATTTTGGGGAGGTAACGGCTGTAGAAAACCATCTTGTAGAATTGGAAGATAGATTGGATAAATGGGCAGCATGGGTTTTCCCATATTATCAAAAAGGAATACCCGCCGAAGAAATTGTTCCGTTGTTTCAAGCTTTTTCGATAGAAGAGATGAAGACTAGTGGAGTGAGCGAAGCCGATATTGAGCGTTACCTAAAAGCCAATCCGCCTTGGATGAGTGTCTGGGGATTGTTGCGGTATTTTAAAGTGATGGAGGCTTAATATTGTGATGAGTCTCGAAGCAAATTGAAGCAAGCGATGTCTTTGCAAGAGCTATCGGGTTTGCAGTTTTGTTTATTGTTTGGTTTTGGTCAGGGGTGAGTTCTTTGGTTTCTTGGGCTCAAAGTGAGGTTTTAATGGCAAGTAATAGGGATAGACACTACGCAAGCAGCTCCATATATCTATTTAGGGAGTATCGTAGATGTATTGGCATTTGGGTTGTTTTTGCGTAAGCAGTTACAGCGTGTATTGCTGTTGCAGATAGCATTTATCTTGATTTATACGATTATTTTAAGTCTTTTTGCACCCGAATTTTGGATGCATCCCTTTGGTGTTTTGATTAAGAATTTACCTATTGTTGTGCTGGCTTGGTGGCTATATAGAGGAGAGAAGGCAACCATATAAAAAGGTTGCTCAATTCCTATAAAACCCGTAACTTTGTCGTTCCCAATATCGAAGCATTGAACATTCCTAAACAATAATTTATGCGATATTTATCGTTTTTTGCTTTCCTTATTCTATTGACCTCTTCCTGTGTACATCAGAACATTACCACGTTGGATGAGCAGATGACAGCGGCTTTGGTGACCTTATCCCCATTAAGCACTACGGACTATTTTGTTTTCCCTAAGGCTGGCAACTATGCCGCTATACCCAATCAAGACCCTAGAAATCCAATCACTAAAGAGAAAGTCACTTTAGGGCAATTGCTTTATTTTGAAAC
>JAJRQS010000254.1 GCA_024280135.1 Bacteroidota bacterium
GTACAAAAAGAAACCGCCTAGAAAGTAAAAGATGAAAAGAGGTAAAATCAACCACCAATTTAAAGACGTTACTTCTTGTATGATTTGTCCAATTTTTCCACTAGTGCCCATATTTTCGGCGGCTTTCATCATTTCGTCAGAGACACCTGGGTTGGTCATCATTTCCATATCTCCGAGCGTAAGCGAAACTCCAAATAAAATCAATGGAATTAATACCATCCAAAATGCTAACTGTGTCAATCCAACGGCACCTACCCCAAGAATTTTGCCGACCATCAAATCAATCGGCTTGACGCTTGACATGATGACCTCTACAATTCTACTGGTTTTTTCTTCCATGACGCTCCGCATGATCATCATACCATAGATAAAGACAACCATATACATCGCAAACCCCATGATGCCACCTATAACAGCAGCGACCATATTGGTAAAAGAAGACCGATCTTTGCCCCCTTCTAGGAGTGGTTCTGGATTTAGTTCTACATTGGTTTCAAGTAATTTTAGTGTCTTTTGCTCCACATGAAAAGCATTCATTTTGTATTTGCGAAAGCCTTTACTAATTCTATTTTTTAGGGATTCCGACATCTCTAATCCCAATTGTTTTTCTGAATAATAGAGCGCTTGAATGTCCGAAGATTGAATAGAGTCTAATTCAGGAATCAATAAGACTCCGTCAAAATCACCAGCCTCTGTTTGTTTCTTGAGGGAGTCAAGAGGTAAGTCCGAAAATTTAAAATCAAAAGACTTACTACTTTCAATATAACTAGACAGGGATTGGTTTTTGTCCAATACCGCAATTTTTAACACTTCATCTCCTGTATGGGACATGATAAGCGTGGATATATATATCAGTAATCCAATACCAATGGGCGTCAAAATCGTACCCCATATAAAGCTTTTGGACGTGACTCTAGTGTAGTATTCTCTCCCTAGAATTAGTTTTATATTTTTGAAGTTCATATGTGGATCGTATTTTCAACTTTTTGAATAAATATTTCATTGAAGGTCGGAAGTATCTCTCTAAATGATTGAATATCAACACCTTCTGCTAGTAACGATTGTAATAATGCGTTGCTATTGGTTCCTTTCGGCAAATGAAAAACAATCTTGTTGTCATGATGATCGATGACTTCGAGATTGCAAAAAACAGTTTCTTTGACAGAACCGAGATATTCAATTTCAAAATGATTTTGCTTGAAATTTTGTTTGATGTCTTTGACGTAGCCTTCCAAGATATTTTTACCCTGATTGATGAGGACGGCATATTCGCAGATTTCTTCGACTTGCTCCATGCGGTGTGTCGAAAAAATAATACTGGCGCCTTCTTTATGCAATTGGCTGATTTCGTCTTTTATTAAATTAGCATTGATGGGATCTAATCCTGAAAAGGGTTCATCAAATATTAATAATTTCGGACGATGAACGACCGTTGAAATAAATTGTATTTTTTGCTGCATTCCCTTTGAAAGGTCTTGCACTTTTTTATCCCACCAATCTAAGATGTCAAACTTATCCATCCAATGACGAATTTCTGTACGGGCTTCTTTTTTTGAAAAACCTTTTAGCTGAGCTAAATAAGTCAAGAGATGCCCTACTTTCATTTTTTTATAAAGCCCTCTTTCTTCTGGCATATACCCAGTTTCTAAAATGTGTTTTCTCGCAAGAGGTATATCATCAAATAAAATCGAACCGCTATCGGGCATGGTGATAGTTGTAATCATTCGGATGAGTGTCGTCTTCCCTGCCCCGTTGGGCCCTAATAAACCCATGATAGAACCTTTGGGCATTTCAAAGGAGACATTATCTACTGCAAGATGATTACTAAATTGTTTTGTGACATGATTGATTTTGAGCATAAAAGTGGTTTTTCAATTGAAGTACAAGGATAAGATTTATTATTGGAACAACTAGTCTTTTTTCTATGAAAAGTCTTTTTAAGCAGACAAGTTACCTCAATTAATACATACATACTATAGGGTATCGTTTTGCCACGATGTACGAATTAACACACACTAGATTGTTTTGCTGTGGATGCACGAACTTCGGCTATTCAAACAAAAAAGCATTAAAGAAAACAAACATTAGTCTTTTTCGTTATGTTTGCTTATTGATTTGGCTATAGGATTTAGTCAGTAAAAACAAAAACAAATAGAATGACCACAGAACACAAGTATGAAGAGAAAAGCTCTAACAATCTAATTTTGCCCATTATATTGGGATTATTGATGTTGGGAGCAGCTTTTTGGGCTTTTTCATTGAGAAGTGCAAACGCAAAACTAACCACTGACAAGGCAGTCCTGTCGAGTGAAATGGACAAATTAGGCGCCATTAAAGCTAATTTGAACGCAAGTATAGATAGCTTAAATGCTTCCTTTCAAGACCTCGCTGAAGAGAATACAGCACTTACGGGATCATTGGAAGCCGAAAAAGCTAAAGCTAAAAAGGCCAATTCAAGATACCACCATTGGAAGAAAAAATGGCAGGAAGCTCAAAACTCAAATGCGAGTATGGCAGAGCAAATCCAGACTCTTTTGGCTGCAAAGTCAGGAATGGAATCAACTATTGTTTCGCTACAAACACAAAATGATTCTTTAATGCAATTGACCGCTACTTTAAAGGAAGATTTGTCTGAAACAAGAGAGGCTAAAAAAGCTTTAGAACGGATGAATGAATCTATCAATGGAGAATTGAAACGTTTAACGTTAGCTAACTTTAAAGCGACGGCATTTAATGTAACGACTTTAACTAAAAGAAACAAGCAACAAATGCGTGCTTGGTTGGTTCGTCAGATTAAAGTGAGTTTTGACTTGACAAACGTGCCCGAGAAATACAGAGGTGTGAGACCCGTTTACATGGTTATTACTGACGAAAAATCAGTACCCATTCCGATGGAAAATGCAATAGATGCAAAAGTCAAGGTAAATGGACAAGAGCTTGCGCTGAAAGCTGTAGAGATGAAAGAGATAAATATTGATGATAGTCAGCGTTTATCTTTTACACATAAGCTAGCAAAAAAACTAAAGAAAGGCTATTACCGTGTAGCAGTCTATACAGATATAGGTATGTTGGGTGCTAGTTCTTTCAGACTTCGTTAAATTCATTTTAATTTTTTATATTAAAAATAAACTGGACAGTTTTCTGTCCAGTTTATTTTTGTAAAATCAGTTTCGTTATGAGATTTTTTCTGTTCCTTTCCTTGTTTCTATTGAGTTTATCTTCTTGCGTCACCAAGAAAAAATACCTCCAAAGCCTTTCGGATAAAACCCAAGTAGAGGCTTATTATTTGGATTCTATTGCAGGATTGCAAAATAATTTAGCTATAAGAAGAGATACCATTTCAGCCTTACGGCTAAATTTAGCGGAGCGCAATGGAGAGAATAATATTTTGGAAAAATTGCGTCATGAATTGCAAGGTCAGATTGATGAATTAGAATTAGATATTGAATTGAGAAGCAATAGATCGGTTTCTTCTAGCCAATCTACAAAGAAAAAATTAGCGGCTAAAGACAAAGAAATTAGCAGTTTAAAAGCGCAGTTATTGAGTGTAGAAACAGCCATTAGAAAATACCAAAATCGAGTATTAGCCTTTATTGGAGATGTCAATATGGACTTTCAAGGATACGATGACAAGATACTCAGTGTCAACACCAAAGGGAATACGGGTGTATTAAAAATCTCTGCAAATAGTTTATTATATAAACGCCCTTCTTCTACATCTCTGAGTGATAGGGGCAAAAGTGTCATTCAAAAATTAAGTAATATTATTAAAAAATATCCAGACTTGGAGGTCTATGTCGTTGGGCATACAGACACTAAGGCCCCTTCCAAAACGTATAAAGATAATTGGTATTTTAGTACTTTAAGAGCCGTAACAATCGTACGGGAAATGACCCAAAATAATGATGTGAATAACAACCAGGTATTTCCTGTTGGGAAAGCGGAATTTTCACCCGTTGCCTCCAATGAAACAGCAGAGGGTCGTGCTCAAAATCAACGTATCGAAATCATAGTGAAACCCCTTAATAAAAACATGGTAAAGGAAGTACTAAAAATTGTTAGTGGAGTGAGATAATCCGCACCAACCCAAACAAAGGAGCCAGAATAGGGATTTATGTTGTATCTTCGTATTAAGGTTGGAAATTTCTATTTCTGACCCTTTACATTTTATAACGAAAAACAATAATATGAAACTCCTTTTTACAACTTTTTTTTCATTTCTATTCCTTGTAGGCTATACCCAGCATAATTGGGTTAGAACGAGTGCTGGCGGAGGGGGTGCTATCAATCTCGTCGTTGCTACGCCTCCAGATGCACAAGGAAATAGCACGATTTTGGTGGCTTCCGATTTAAGCGGTGTGTATAGAAGTACTGATAATGGTGCTTCCTTTGATGTGGTGGGTGCTACCCAAGGCCTTGAAGATACGCATATCAGTGCATTTGGATTAGATCCGAATAATCCTCAAAAATTCTTTGTCGGTACTTATTTATACTTGTATAAGACCGAAGATGGTGGTAATTCTTTCACGACCGTTTTTCCGACAGCAAATAATCAGTATTGTTACGTTGAGGATGTGGTCATTGCAAAGTCCAATTCTAATATTGGCTATCTTACGTATCATCCAGAAGCCCCTTCGAATGGGGATGTCTATAAAACAACTGATGGGGGAAATACTTGGGGCCCTATTGCAGGAGAAAACCTTCCGAATGACCTACGATTGGTGAAACTCTTAGTACACCCTACTAATGAGAATGTTGTTTATGCCCTTTCGGGAAAAACAAGATGGGGATGTGGAAAAGCAGATCTATATAGATCCGAAGACGGGGGTGTCAATTGGGTTAAAATAGGCTTGACTGGCAATCAAACCGCAAAAGACATTTTAGATTTTGATGTGCATCCTACTAATCCAGACGTGGTCTATATCAGTACTTTTCGAACCAACTATGTAGATAATGCCTCCTGTCGCAACATGGACTTAGAAAACTATATTTATTCAAGCAATACAGAAAATTACGAAACGGAAGGTGCCTTATATAAAAGTGGCAATAAAGGAGTTACATTTTCAAAAATAGGAGATGTTTCGGGTATCATCAGTGTCGAAAATAATGTACCGGCCAACCAAGACCCGCAAGTCATCCGTGTGGTCAATTCAGTTCTGCCTTACGATTGGAATGACGATGCAGGAATTTGGCAGACCACAAATGGAGGTACATCTTGGACGCAAACAAGCGATATTGAAAATTGGAAAAAGGGATACACATTGAATCAATATTTTGCCTTTACCCAAAGTTCAAATGGCTATAATAAAACAGTACAGAAAGACATCTTTAACCCCGATAGATTTTTCGGTTCATTTGGCCAATGGGCTTGGGCTAGCTTGACTCCAGGCGGAAATATGAATAATATTACAACCCAAGAGGTTGGAGGTGCAGGTTCGGATCGGTGGTTGTCCACAGGTGTAGAAAATACAATTGGCACCTCGATGGATATCAATGAAACCGACCCGAATATCGTTTATATGGGTGGTTATGATATTGGCTTTTGGTACACCTTAAATGGTGGAGCTTCTTGGAGACGAAGACAACCGAATTATAATACTTATGGCCCCTTATATTCTTGGAATGTAGGTACACAAGGGCAAATAGATGCAGCGATGGCCGCAACAGGTGCCGGTAGTAATGTCATGAATATCGTCAGCGATCCGATTCGGACAAATGTAGTGTGGGCATCTTTCGCCAATGGGCAGTATTATGATATAATAGGCACTGAATCTGCTAAAACTGGGCTTTTTAAAAGTACGGATAATGGTGAGACTTGGACCTTATTATCTAGTGGTTTACCTACCTATGCCAATTCGGATATGATGTATGGATTAACCTTGGACATAAATAGTGGTGATGCAAATGGAAACAATAGAACACTTTATGTAACGGTAAAAAGTGAAGTTTATAAATCTACAGACGATGGTGCGAGTTGGACAAAGCTAAATACGCCCGCTGCCATGAAAGTAAAATTTATGGAAGTGGATAAAGTGAATGGAACCGTTTACGCTGGAGGTAATTCAGGTCTATGGCGGTCAACAGACGGAGGTACGAATTGGACGAAAGTTAGTACGCCTGCGATGGAGGCTTCTGCCACAAATATGTACCCAGATATTATCCCAACATATATCTCTTACGATAACAATGGAAATATTACGCATCGTCCATGGGAAGGTGTTTTTGATATCATGACTGACCCCAATAATGCTGACAGGGTCTATGCGGTAGTACACGCGCCTAATGGCGACACACCAGGAGGCATCCACGGCGGTTTGTATCGGTCAAATAATGCGGGAAATACTTGGTTACCCGTCTTATTTGAAGATCGCTATCTTCGTGGTGTTGCCATTGCACCAGCCAATTCGGAAGTCGTTTATGTGACGTCTTCAGAAAGTTATAATTCAGGTGGTTTTGGAAACTCCGCTGGAGTGATGTATTCCAAGCAGGGCGGTGTGCCTGGGACTTGGCTAGCTGCCAACGACGGGATGGCCTATCACTATGCAGGAGCTATTGAGATCGAAACAGGTGACAATCCACAGGTTTGGACATGGTCTTTGGGTACAGGTATGCAAAAAGCAGTGATTCCTTTTACGGTATTGCCCGTAGAATATCTATCGCCTTTTTCCGCAAGGCTACAACAAGGAGTCGTTCATTTGAATTGGGAAACGGCTGAAGAAGTGGACGCGGATTATTTTGTAATTGAGCATTCTCCCAATGCTAGAGATTGGTCGGAATTAGCCGTAGTAGCGGCAAATAATACGCCTTCACAATATGCCAGAATTGATACAAATCCTTTTGCGCCTGTGACTTATTATCGATTGAAACAAGTGGATTTGGATGGGCAATATAATTTCTCAAGCATGGTCTCTGTTCATGTATCTTCCCTTGCGGGAAAAATAAATATTTACCCGAATCCCGCAAAATCTTTTATTCATATTCAAACAGACCAAAAAGTAGAATCTTTAGA
>JAJRQS010000255.1 GCA_024280135.1 Bacteroidota bacterium
ACTATTTTTTTGGGCTTTAGTACTAAAACTAATGAAAAGGAAACAAAGTGAAAGAAGGAAGACATTTTTCATGATCTAGGTTTTTTATTAACAATACACAAAGAAAGGTGTATTATAAAAAATAGACTAGTCTTATTGGCTTAACGGGAGAAACTATCCAACTATCGAGGTATAGGCATAAAAAAAGCCGCTGCACAAGTGCAGCGGCTGAAAATCTTTAGAAATCAATTCTAGTATCTTCTGTCGTAACCACCACCGCCGCCTCCGCGTCGGTTGTTGTCTCTTCTCTCTCTAGGTTCAGACTGCTTAACAACAATTGTTCTTCCGTCCAATTCGGTGTCGTTTAAGCTATCAATAGCATTTTGTGCCTCATCGTCGTTAGGCATTTCAACAAAGCCGAAGCCTTTTGAACGTTGAGTAAATTTGTCCATAATAATCTTTACAGAATCAACAGCTCCGAATTCTTCGAAGGTGCTCTGAAGTGTGGACTCGCGTGTGTCAAAGCTTAGCTTTGCAACAAAAATGTTCATAAAAAACAGTTTAAATCAAAAAAAATGGTGAATGGGAAACGTTCCCATCATCCGTATGCAAAAGTAACTGTTTATTTATCCTAATGTTTCCTTTTTATCATAATAAAATGTTATTTGTTTGTTTTTGCCGTGTTTTTACCCTTTTTGTGGGCAAAAACATTGCAAAATGTTTTTTGAAGTGTGTGGAATTAGATTTTTTGGTCATACTGTGCAAATGAATCTGTTAGTATTTCCAACTTTAGCTACTGCCAAAGAAGCCAGCTTTTGAGTCTGATTAAATAGGAATTGCTTCAGACTTAAAAGCTCTTACCGAACAAATGCGACAAGGTAATTGCGAGGTTCTGTAATTGGTCAGTTCATGCAATAGATTATACACACCAGGCTACGAGCCTAGCGATCCATGTCCCAAGGATTTCTTACCTTTGCACTTCAAGAAAGCAGGTATTGAAGATGAACAAGAAAACGAGTATTTCTATTTTGCTGAAAAGCAAACCCGAAGGACAAACAGTAACCGTCAAAGGATGGGTCAGAACCTTTCGTAACAATCAATTTATAGCGTTAAATGATGGTTCTATCATTACCAGTATGCAGATCGTAGTGGATAGGGAACTTTTATCGGAAGACGTCTTGAAACGCATCACGCCCGGGACTGCCTTAATCGCGACGGGCAAGCTAATAGAGAGCCAAGGGCGAGGCCAAACGATGGAACTCGTAGCCGAAGAGATACTGATTACAGGAGATAGCAACCCAGAAACCTATCCGCTACAGCCTAAGCGCCACTCATTGGAGTTTTTGCGTAAGAATGGACATTTACGTTTCAGAACGAATACTTTTGGAGCTATTTTTCGGATTCGGCATCATCTGGCTTTTGCCATCCACAAATTTTTTAATGATAGAGGGTTTTTCTATTTGAATACACCAATCGTTACGGGTTCAGATGCAGAAGGGGCAGGCGAAATGTTTGCGGTGACGGCTATGGATTTGGGTGCAATTCCTAGAACAGAAGAAGGAGAGATAGATTACAAGCAGGATTTTTTTGGTAAGGAGACCAACTTGACGGTTTCGGGTCAACTGGAAGCCGAGTTGGGTGCTTTGGCATTGGGAAATGTATATACTTTTGGGCCAACTTTTAGAGCGGAAAACTCTAACACCACAAGACATCTTGCAGAGTTTTGGATGATAGAGCCAGAAATCGCTTTTGCGGATCTGAAAGACGATATGGACCTTGCGGAAAATATGTTGCAATATGTGATTGGCTACGTTTTAGAAAAATGTGATAAAGACTTAGCGTTTTTGGCCGAAAGGTTAGAGAATGAAGATAAAAATAAACCGCAAGCGGAACGGGCACAACCGCTTTTGGAAAAGTTAAAGTTTGTCGTAGAGAATGAATTTGAACGGCTTACTTATACCGAAGCATTTAATATTTTACGTAATTCTAAGCCCAATAAGAAAGGGAAATTTGCTTATCCCATTGATGAATGGGGCGTAGATTTACAGTCTGAACATGAGCGTTATTTGGTAGAGAAGAAATTCAAAAAGCCCGTAATTTTAACGGACTATCCGAAGGACATCAAAGCGTTTTATATGCGTATGAATGACGATGGCAAAACCGTAGCAGCGATGGATATCTTAGTGCCAGGCATCGGAGAATTAATCGGCGGATCTCAAAGAGAAGAGCGTCTCGATGTATTGCATGCCCGAATGAAAGAGATGAATATTCCCACGGATGAAATGCAATGGTATTTGGATACTAGAGTATATGGTACTTGTCCTCATGCCGGTTTTGGATTGGGTTTTGAGCGATTGGTATTGTTTGTGACGGGTATGTCTAATATACGGGATGTGATTCCATTTCCAAGATATCCCGGAAGTGCAGAATTCTAATGTTGATTTCCACCAAAGGCATTGTTTTTCGGTCGGTAAAATATAGTGAAACCAGTTTTATCTCGGATATTTATACAGCCGAAAAAGGGTTGCAATCCTTTATCATCAGCGGTGTGCGAAAAGCTAAATCTAAAACGGGAGCGGGTTTGTTTCAGCCTGGAAGTCTGTTGGAGGTAGAAGCCTATTTTCGAGCAGAAAAAAAAGTGCACCGCATCAAAGAGGTTCGGTTGAGTTACCCCTACAAAGAAATTCCTTTTTCGATACAAAAGACTGCTGTTGGGATTTTTATGGCGGAGCTTTGCAGCAAAACGATTAAGGAATCTGAGCCTAATCCAAACCTCTTTGATTTTATTTGGACTAGTTTTATATATCTAGATACGACGGCTGAAGCGATATCTAACCTGCCTATTTCCTTTATGTGCAACCTTGCCAAGGGGCTCGGAATCAATCCCCAATTAAGTCTAGAAAAGGTGCGCTTCTTTGATATGAAAGAAGGTGTTTTTTGTAACAACCCAGAGGAATTATCTTTTGTTGTGGAAGGGGATACGATTCCTACTTTGATGGCTTTCTTTTCTTCTATTTTTGCGCAAGCGCATACTGTGCAAAGTACGAGAATAGAAAGAAAAGAAATCTTAGCGACGCTGACCCAGTACTTTAGCTTACACTTAAATGGATTTGAAAAGCTAAATTCTCCAGCTGTTTACGGGGCTATTTTTTAAGCCATTCGGAGAAGGCAGCCCAATATCCTTTTTGTCCTTCGGTGGTTTTCCATAATGCTCTAGACCCATGAATACCCGTTTCATTTGGCTTGTAGAAAGTTAAGATTTCAGGGTTGACGAATTGTAAAACTTGGGTTGTTTTATCAACTTCATTTTTTGCGCAAGTAACAAAAACGGGTATTTTTAATTCCTTAATAGCTTCAGAAATATTCACCGATCTAAAATATTCTCCAGGGCTAAAAGCAGCTACTTTTTTTATTTTTGGATTGTTTACCGCTAACTGTAAAACCCAAGAAGCAGAGTAGGAGCTACCCACGATAATAATGGGTTTATGATTGTTCAGTTCAAATGCAAGATCGATTGCTACTTCAATATCCTGTTTAGCGTCCTCATAGCGTGCGTTGATTACTTTAGCCATTGCCGCTTTAGCGGTTTGGTTATAGATGTCATTTGCCTTGTACCCCGAGCGTTGATCGATGGCTAGGCAGTTGTAGCCCATTTCCAAAAGTTTAGGTGCGGTATGCAAGTATTCTCCACGGCTATACCTAGCTTGGTGACATAATAAAATAAGATCTTGATTGCCCGCTTTTTGATACAAATCGGCGGTGATGGGTAAGCTATCTTTGGAAGGGAATTGAATGGTTCCGTCAGGTTGTTTTGTGAAGGCTATATTGGATTTGGCGCCGTCTATTTTTGAGGTTTTAGTGGACTCTTTGGTTGTGGTTGACTTTGGCGAACAAGCGAAAACAAAGAAGAGGAGGACTGGCAAATATTTCATGAAAGTTTATTTTGAGGACAAAAGAAATTCTAAAGCTAACGCATAACCTTTTAAACCGAGTCCAGAAATGGTCCCAACACATCTTGAAGAAAGATAAGTGAAATGCCTGAAATTTTCTCGTTTGTAGATATTAGAAATATGCACTTCAACTACGGATAATTCAATAGCAGTAACAGCATCTGCGATGCCAATAGAGGTGTGCGAATACGCTGCGGCATTTAAAATAATACCATCATAATTTTGTTTTGCTTGCTGAACAGCAGAAATTAATTCCCCTTCAATATTGCTTTGAAAATAACCGATATCATGGGAAGTGTACTTGGACTTTAGCTCCTTTAAAAAATCTTCAAAAGACTGGCTTCCGTAGAGGTCGGGTTCTCTTGTGCCGAGTAAGTTTAAGTTTGGGCCATTGATGATTAGGATGCGCATAAAACGTGATTTTGCGAAAGCGATTAATTAGCTACTTCGGAGAGAAAATGTAGTCGGACTAATTGGACTTCTTCATACGTGATATCTAAGTCCTCTAGTTCTGTAAAAGCTTCATCTAAGTCATCAGATTCTGCGGCCATAAAAACGTCCATTATTTCCTCGACAATCTCCTCATCCATATTCTCCTGTAAATAATATTCAATATTAATTTTAGAACCAGAAGAGATAATTTTGTACATCTCTTCCATTAGCTCTTCCATGGATATTCTGTCATTTTTGGCAATCTCTTCTAGGGGTAATCTTCTATCAACCCCTTCAATAATATGAATCTTAATTTTAGAACCAGAAGCGATAGAACGCACCAAAATATCGGTAGGTCTATCGATGTCATTCTCTTCTACATATTTTTTGATAAGGTCTAGAAAAGGCTTTGCATATTTTTTTGCTTTTCCAATACTTACGCCACCTATTTGTAGCATGTCCTCCATCGTAATGGGGTATTGGGTTGCCATTTCCATTAGAGAAGGTTCTTGAAAAATAACGTAAGGTGGAACTTTCAAACGATCTGCTTCAGCCTTTCGAACTTCTTTTAATAGTCCCAAAATTACTTTATCTATGACACCTGCGGGCCTTTCTTGCTCTTGAGGCAAGTCGTCATAATTAATATTTAACGGAATCTGAATGTCATAAGGTGCTTTTAAATAGGCTCTGCCCTTATCCGTTAATTTTACAATGCCATATTTTTCAATATCTTTGCAGATGAGCTTGCGCAAAAGCCCTTGTCGAATGATAGAGTTCCAAAATGTTTTATCTTTATCAGATCCTTTAGCGTAGTATTTGTAGGTGTCAAATCCAAAATCTTTGATTTCTTTGGTGTCTTTTCCCATCAAAAAAGCAACAACCATCTTAATCCTATAGTTTTCTTTGATTTCTTGAATGGCATTTAAGGCCAGAATCATTTCATCTTTTACGGCTAGTTTCTCTCTTGGGTACTTACAATTATCACACTTTCCTTCACATCTTTTAATTTCAAAGTCTTCGCCAAAATAATGCAATAGATATTGTCTACGGCAAGTTGCGATTTCAGAGTAAGCCATCATATCTTGCATCAATAAAGAACCCATCTCTCGCTCCGCTACGGGCTTGTCCCTGAGAAATTTTTCTAATCGCTGAATGTCTTTATAATTGTAAAATGCCAAGCAATGACCTGTCATGCCATCTCTACCCGCACGCCCTGTTTCTTGATAGTAATTCTCAATGCTCTTAGGGATGTCATAGTGCATCACAAAACGCACATCAGGCTTGTCGATACCCATTCCAAAAGCAATGGTAGCAACGATCACGTCCACATTTTCCGAAAGGAAATCATCTTGAGCTTTTGTTCTTGTTTTGGAATCAAGACCCGCATGATAGGGGACTGCTTTTACTTTGTTGGTGCGCAAGAAGCTAGCGATGTCCTCTGTTGTTTTTCGGTTTTGGACATAGATGATTCCAGATTCCTTGTCCGCCTTTTCTCGGATGAATTGCAATATGCTTTTTAGTACGTCTTGTTTTTTTCCTTTGGGTCTTACTTCGTAGAATAAGTTGTCTCGGTTAAAAGAAGAGACAAATACATTCTCCCCGACCATTTCCAGGTTTTTAATGATATCTGATTTTACCTTTGGAGTCGCAGTTGCGGTCAAAGCAATCACAGGTATTTCTTTGCCGATGTAATCCAACATGGATCGTATCTTTCGGTATTCAGGTCTAAAATCATGTCCCCATTCTGAAATACAATGCGCCTCATCTACAGCAATAAAGGAAATTTTGACACTCTTAAAGAAGATTAGATTTTCCTCTTTCGTCAACGTTTCAGGTGCGACATAAAGTAATTTAGTGCGACCTTCTACGATGTCATTTTTTACTTTTTTGGTCTGGGTCTTGTTGAGTGAAGAGTTTAAAAAATGCGCAACATCATCGTCGTCACTATATCCTCTTACCGAGTCAACCTGATTTTTCATCAGGGCAATCAATGGGGACACCACGATAGCAGTTCCTTCCATCATGAGGGCGGGTAATTGATAACAGAGAGACTTTCCTCCGCCCGTAGGCATGATTACGAAAGTATCCGTACCATCTAACACACTCTGTATTACGTCTTCTTGGAATAATTTAAACTTGTCAAATCCGAAAAAGTGTTTTAAGGATTTTTTTATGTCATATTGAACAACAGTATTCACGTCGTCTTTCATTTTCTATGTTTTGTCTCATGTCAAAGCATCATCTTGTCATCACCATCATATCATTCGCAAACATTGAGACGGAAGCTACTTTAAAAATTCGTTATCTTATGGGTTGTTTAGTACAAACTACTTTGAGCAGTTTTGTCCAAAAGGTAAGTATATAATAATACGTATTTGTATTCAAATCACCTACAATTCATTGATAATGCATAAAAAGCATTATTTTGCGCTCCCCAAAAATAACGAGCCTCCAAAAATACAACAAAAGAATGAGAAAAGAAACATTAATCGCAAAAATCGCAAAAGAAACTTTGCAGATAGAAATAGATACCCTTAAGGGGTTAGATATTTCTATTGATAATGCTTTTATTTCTGCTGTAAGTTGGATTGCTTCTCAAAAAGGACGTTTGATTGTGACGGGAATAGGAAAAAGTGCTATTGTAGGACAAAAAATGGTAGCAACCTTCAACTCTACGGGTACTCCATCTGTCTTTATGCATGCTTCTGATGCGATTCATGGGGATTTGGGCATTATCCAGAAAAAGGATACTATTTTAGTTATTTCTAAAAGCGGCTCTACTCCTGAGATTAAGGTATTGATGGAATCTCTGCAGAAATTAAAGAATCCGACGATAGCCATGGTGAGTAACTTAAAATCTGCTTTGGCGAAAGTCGCAACCTATACGATTCATATCCCAGTCCCAAAAGAAGCGGATCCGAATAATCTGGCACCCACGGCTTCGACCACAGCCCAAATGGTGATAGGAGATGCAATGGCTACTTCATTATTAGCGTTACGCGGTTTTTCATCGGCTGACTTCGCTCAGATTCATCCGGGTGGTTCACTAGGCAAGCAGTTATTTTTACGGGTACAAGACCTTATCAAAGAAAGTGAGCTACCACAAGTCAATAAAAATGACTCTATCCATCAAGTTATCCTCGAAATCACCTCCAAACGGCTAGGGGCTACTGCGGTCACCACGCCTTCTGGGCTTTTATCAGGGGTCATCACAGATGGTGATTTACGTAGAATGTTGGAATCTGGAGAAGATATGAGTCGCCTTACGGCAAAAGACATCATGACTGCTAATCCCAAAACGATAGCGATTGATTCCTTAGCAACCAAGGCCATTGAAGTCATTCGTCAGCATGGTATATCTCAACTGGTGGTGCTAAAAGGTAAAAAATATGCAGGCATCTTGCATATACATGACCTCATTAGAGAAGGTTTCTTTTAGCCAATATCTGTGCTTTCAATGTATCAAAGACGTAAAATATTAGATTTCTGCCCATTGCGTTTTTAGCGAGTTGACTTATTTTTTCATTGTTTCCAAAACAATGAAAAAACTAAGCCGTTATAATCTACATCTAGCTTGTTAGCAGTTGCTTATAAATTAAGTATTTTTGCGCTATCAAAAACAAAATAGTCCCACTTCGTGAATAAGACAGTAAAAAAAATCCTCAGAATTGTTGCTTTTGCACTCATCGCATTAGTAGTGGTTTCGGTGTCTATAGGTTGGTTTTTTAGTGAACAGATAGGGAATCGGGTATTTGCAGAAGTACAAAAATCCTTCAAAACAGAGTTAAAAGTCAAGGACTTTAATATTGAGCTATTTAGTGGCTTTCCGAGTGCTTCATTGAATTTTAAAGACGTTGTATTAAAGGATTCCAAGGGTCAAAATCTATTGGAAACCGATAAGATTTCTTTTCGATTTGGTTTGTTGAGCCTATTAAAGGAGGAGATAGATGTGAAGTCCATCTTGATCGATAATGGCGCCTTGTTGATTAGCTATGACAAAAAAGGCAAACCCAATTACAATGTTTTTAAAGAGTCTAAAGATGAAAAGGCTTCAACAAAAGGTCTATCT
>JAJRQS010000256.1 GCA_024280135.1 Bacteroidota bacterium
TAAAAATATCCAACCCATCCTTTTGGTCATTAGACTCACTTCTTTTTCTTTTTCAAAATATCGTCAATATCTACATCAACGGTATGCTCTGTATGTTTAAAATTCTTATTGGGATCTTTCATCTTAAATAAGCCCGTCAATTGTTTCCAAACAAAAGTCGGTAAACTCATGACCACTTCCCATACTTCTTTGGGTGCTTTCGCCAATTTTAATACCAAGAAAATATTTAAAACGAAAAGGACAACTGAACCCCACAACCCAATACCCACTGCCGGTGCAATTAACAAACCCAATAATCCAAAAGCTAAAGAACCAAACATCAAAATAAACATGGGTGGAGAAATCGTAATCAAACCAAACAATAGCTGATTCCAACTAAAATTAAAAATGCCTCTCCGAATTATCCCTAAAGCGTTTGGAAAATTTTGGAAATAAGAAAACAACCATCTACTCCTTTGCGTTTCTACTTGATCGCCTGTTGTGACTTTTTCGTCATAGACAATGGCATCTAACGCATAAACGATTTTTTCATTCTTTCTCAATAAGAAATTCTGCAAAATTTTATCTTCCTGAAGCATTTTCTTCCACTGTTCTTTTCCAGCTTGAATATCGGGCCCTTGCAAATATGCCCAATACAAATCGGTTTTAACAGCCATTCCTGACCCAGAAATCACTGAGGATGAGCCAATTAGATAAGGCGCATATCGATCGATGTGATTCTTATAGAATTCGCCTAGTGCATCCGCTTTCGCAAATTTCGTATTTAGGTTCTTTGCTGTACGTTGCCCTTGAATTGAGCGATGACCGTGTTGGGCATACTTATTAATGACTTCAAAGAATGTAGGATCAGCCAAATTATCTGCATCAAAAACAGCTGTATAATCATGGTCTCTTACAAAATTTTCCATGGCATGAATAATCGATTTTGCTTTTAACCTTAATGAAGGATCTGGAAAGAACACGGTTAACTTTTCGTGTTCAAAATTCCAATCAGCTTTATCACACTCATCCGCTACTAGGTAGATATGTAGTTTGCTATATTTCTGTTTTAGTAGAGAATCTACAAGACCTCTAGCTATTTTGACATTCTTATAGGCGGTGATGATGACTCCATAATCAAACTGTTCGTCCGTTTTATTTTTTGGGTTTAGTTTTTCACGCCCAAATAAATAAGCCATGATGGTCGTCCAAAAAGGCAACAATAAAAAGAAAGACAGAATTCCTGCAATAATTGAATATATCCAAATAATAATGCTCATATTTCTTTATTTTGGTAGATAAGGATCACCCACACTATTAGGAAAAATATTCCACCAGATTCCTCTATTAAAGGCTTTCAATAATTTCATTTTACCTCTCAATAAATAGGTAATCATATTTTTAGGATACGTAAAGAACCACAAAAATAGGTAATAAGGTATTAATTGCCCGAAAGAATAATTTCTACGCATGAAAAGCACACGATTCCGATTCAAGTAAAAAACTTTCAATGGGCTTTCTGGGCCGATGGTCAAACTTTCTTTATGATAAATTTTAGCTGTAGGTAAGACATAAATCTGATATCCTGCCCGTTTAATTTGCGCACACCAATCCAATTCTTCATAATACAAGAAAAAAGCGTCAGGCCATTGCCCTACTTTCTCCACGACTTGCCTTGGAACCATCATGGCTGCGCCATGAGCATAAGCTGTCTCTGTCGGTTGCTTAAATTGTCCTTTATCTATTTGTTTTGCACCGATGGTTTCGTTCCTAGCCGTCAAAGTACTCAAAGCTGTTGTTCCAGCATATTGGATTATATCCTCTTGACCTCGCTTCCCTTCCGGGAAATAGCATATTAGTGGCGTCAATGCCCCTACTTTGGGATTTTCCGCAAGGAAGGTGACCATATTTTCCGCAAGGCCTTGAGTCAACTCGGTATCATTATTGACAAAAAATAAAAACTCCCCCGAACTCACATCAATCCCAGCATTATTCGCTTTTGCAAATCCTAAGTTACCACCCGTTTGCACAAATATTACCTCAGGAAAATCCATTTTCAATCTCGGCTTAGGATCTACTTTTGAGTCATTATCCACTACAATAATCTCGAAAGGGATAGTGGTTGTGTCGTAGATGCTTTGAATCATCTCGATTGTAACCTCTAATTGATTAAAGTTGACGGTAATAAAGCTAACCTTGGGATTAGGCATTGGCATATCGGTTTTAACAATTACGTACTAGCTAAGGCTAAAACGAAAATCGTGCAAATGTACTAAATATGGATAGGAATATACAAAAAAGGCATAAAAAACTCCAACCAAAGTGGTTGGAGTTTTAAAATTTACTTTATCAAAAATGAGTTTTACTCACCTTTCTGTAACATAGCTGGAATCGTACGAGCTAGGATTTTCAAATCTGTCATCAAAGAACTAGTCTCTGCATATTCAATGTCCAAAGCGATACGATCTTCGTTAGATACATTCACTTTACCTCCTTTGGCGGTTTGCCAAAGACCTGTCAAACCCGCAGGAGCGATAAAACGAGCCGCCCAAGCGTCTTTCGTTAACTGCTCTGCTTCGTATAAAGGCAACGGACGATTACCTACTATTGACATATCTCCTTTCAAGACATTGATTAGCTGTGGTAGTTCATCAATACTAGTCTTACGGATAATTTTTCCAATTTTGGTAACCCTTGGATCATTCTTCAACTTCACAAAAACAGGCCCTTCAGACTCTTCGTCATAGTTATTCAAGTGAGCTAAATCTTTAATTTCTTTATCCGCATCTTGTCTCATTGACCGAAACTTGATAAACTTGAAGATTTTGTAACCCGTACCTGCGCGGTCACTCAAGTAAAATAGATCCCCCTTAGAAGTCAATTTAATGATTATGGCAACGGGAACGAGCACAACAGAAAGTCCCAAAAGGGCCAGACTAGAAAAAACAATATCAAATGCTCTTTTCCATACAGGAATTTTGTATTGTGTGGCGGAAAAGGTAAATTCTATGTTTTTATGTACTTTGAATTTATGCAAAAACTCAATACGATGTTGTAAGATTCTCCAATCAATAGGTTCTACATAACAATCATCAAGACCTTTCTTCATCAAGGCCATACGATCCACATTAGTCCACCCTGGGGCAATGGCGATCACAGGAATGGCTTCCCACTCGATGTTCTTGATTAAGGTCTGTAAAAATCTGTATTGATCTTTTTCAATAGTCGGTAAATCAATGAGAATAGCACTCACTTCGCTTGCATCAATATTTTTCAAGTAGCTGACACATTCTAGCGGGTGATTAAACTCAATTACCTCTTTACCTGATTCCACAATTTCATTGTGATTTTCGATAAAGCTAGACGTTGGAAACGGGAACCCCACCATCAAGACTTTAGAAAGACCATTAGGCGCTTCTTGTCTTTTCTTGTTCATGGTTTGTAATTTTTTGTTCAATAGTAAAGTTTTAGATTACTTGGGAAATTGTTGTTGTTTACTTGCGGTTCACTCACGATTTACTTTGTTCAGAAATAAATCTTTTTATTTTTTCAAACGAATCAGTTTCTTCAAAATTGGTTTTGCTTCATTCTGCTCTATCGCTACTTTGTCAGACTGTTCAGCAAAAATATTTTTTACGATTTCATTTAATTTCACGGGATCAAATGGTTTTACCAAATAGGCATCCACGCCGAATCCATCACAAAAGTCCTTTGTTTCTTTTGTATCGTCCCCAGAAATAATCACTACTGGAATATCTTGGAAAAATCCAGACCTTTTAATTTGCGCAAGAAAATCTTGCCCAGAAAGCCGTGGCACATTCAAATCCAGCAATATTAAATCAGGAATGTTAGCACTAGCTAACCATTGCATAGCCGAAAAACCATCTTCAAAGCCTATCACTCTGTACTGGTTATTCAGAAAAGATCCTAGCAAATAACGAATGCTTGCTTGGTCATCAATAATTAAAATCGTTTTGTCTCCGTTTTTCATTTTGCCCATTTAATACAGTTATGTACTATAAGTTGAAATAATGGTTTTCAACTTTTGTACAAATTTTGTAGGGATTTAA
>JAJRQS010000257.1 GCA_024280135.1 Bacteroidota bacterium
ATCCACATCGATAGCCACGACCGCCTTAGCTTTGGCAGCCAACCGAAAGGCAAAATATCCCGTTCCTGCACCGATATCACCCACTTTTTTATTTGACAAATCTCCCATCATCTCAATCACCAATTCTGGTTTTTGCCAAGCAGCTCTATCAGCACTTTCAAAAGCTTTGGCGAGTTTATCAAAATCCGTTTTATTCATCTGAATATTAGATGGGTTGTGATCCGTATCGTGACCATGGTATTTTTCTTCCTTATGGTTTTCCTTCTGAGGAACGTGAGTGGGCTTAGCTTCTTTACAGCCAAAGAACAATAGAAAAATAGGTAAAACTAAATATTTCATTTCAAAAGAGTTTGAGCTGGTTTAGGTGTTTTGGGTAAAAAACACCAATAATGATAAAGGGATTTAAAGCAATAAAATGGTTTAATTTAGTCGTACCTAAGAAAAGATAGAGGTCTTTTGTCAAGGCAAAATTATCAAAATACTTCTTTTTCACATCCTCACAAGCTTTCTCTTCATTTCCTGAATGCCTTTTTAAAGCATTCCAGAAAAGCTGCCCAATTTCCCAATCTTCTATCATTAATTTACTTTCAAGACCTTCTTCATCTATAAATCGGTAAGAAAATTTATAAGGCAATTTGCGAACAACATTAGACTGTTGTGTTTCAAAAAGGTTACCTTGTTTCAAGGCTTCTAGTTTATTCGAATCCCATTCTCTGCTCACCTCCTCTATGACGAACTCGAGAATTTTGGTTGGTCTAAAAGTTGCCAAAGAAATTGGTTTCGATTTGTTTTTAGCTTCTTTTATTAACTTCGTCTTATTTGTGTACGTCTTTTTCAATGCAAACTTCCTTCTTTCAACCCAAGCATCACCATCCGCCTTTATTTCACCAATTTTCTTGAGGCGACAATCATAATCCAAGGGACGAAAACTTTCAAGACGAAAGTCGCTTTTATTTTTTTTTAAATCAACTTCAATCCATTCCCACTTTTTAAACTGATCGTTATAAGGCAATTTACGAAATCGCAATGGATAAATTCTAACCCAAGAACCATTTTCCCTAAAACCTGCTATACATACTAGCTCGGCATACTTTTTTGACAAAGTAGGGTAAGTCTTAACAGAAATTAGAATCTTTTCTTTTGCCATTAGATATGCGTTAAAGCTAAGTCACAGTCCCCTATTTCTATAATAGACTCGGCTAATGGTTTACGGTGACATTGACAAATGTCTGCTTCAAAACATGTTAAGGCAACTCTACCATGTAATGTTATAAGTTTAATTATTTCCTTTTGTGAAGAAACAGTACTTGGCAAGATCATCTTAGAATAATCCTTAAATAAATCATCATAATCCCTTTGAGAGTTTAGTTCCTTTCTTTTTTTTGAATCAATACCCAATTCAGGAAAATGGTAGAAAGCGATATGTACACCTTCACAAGCATTCTTAAGTTGCTTCTTATTGAAACCATACTTCATACTTCTTGAATTTTTTCGTACGTCTACTAAAGCTTTTATTCCTTGGGCTATCAATTTATTCAAATAGCTTTCTAAAGAGATTCCTTCATACCCAATTGTAAAAAGACCTTTTTCACTATGGTTCGGCTTTGTCGTTTTTATTGCCTTCACAATAGAGGCTTTCTTTACTTTCGAAAGAATCGTGCTATTAATCGCAAAATATGGGTGATTTTCATAAGTATACAAAATCAAATCCCACCCACTATAACCTTTAAATTGACATTGGAGAGTTTTCAATGCAGCCTGATCATCAGGCTTTAATTCCTCAAAATACAATTTTTTTTCTATATTCAACCATTTGTCATCTTGCTCTTCAATCTGTCCATACTTCTGCATCGTGTACAAGTCCGCATTCACTTGAAATGAAAAGCAACCAAATTTATAGGGAACAAAATCAAAACTAGGAACCGCTTGTTTTATACTTAACAAAAATAGTAATTTTTGTAAACGAATCTTTTTTAATTCATCTCCCATCACCTCAAAAAGAGATAATAATATCTTTCTTCTATAATACATTTTGTAAAGATATATTTTTTAATCCAATTAATGGCAACAAAAATCAACTTAGTACAACTAGCAAATCTTACTCCAACCAACGATGCCCAGATTTCAACACCTTTTTTCCTTCTTCAGAAATTAAACTAGGAGACCATTTGGGATCAAAAACTAGATTAACATTGACTTCATAGTCAGGATATTTATTCAAGATTGTTTCCATGACATTCAAAACAATAGAATCTCCGACTGGGCAATTGGGCGTAGATAATGTCATTTCAATATCAACCTTTTTATGTCCGTCAAAATCTAACTTATAAATCAAACCCATATCTACAATATTGATTTCCACTTCAGGGTCAATGACTGTCCTCAACAAATCCAAAAAGCTGTTTGACTCTTTCTTTGAAAAAAGTGGTTGTAATGCTACCTTATGGGATATGGTCCGATAAACATTATATACATAAAGCAACGCGGTAACTATAAGGAAAGCAGAACCGACCTGAGTCAACAAAGTGGATTTAATAAAGATACCAAAAGTCATCACCACCATCGCCATTAGATAAGTCCAAAGATGAATCTCTGCTACTTTCCTTGAAAACAAATCTCCTGGCATCGGAATTTTCATCTTACCCACATACGGCTGATAGCGGTGTAACCAAACCACAAAAGGCAATGTCTTATATGTCTGTCCTAAAACTAAGGGTGTAATAAAAGCAAAGAAAATTGTAAATCCATAGAGCGTCGTAAAATTCGCTGGCACATCACTTTTCACAAAGTAATTTATACTTAACATCACACCAAAAATCAAGGGTACAAAAACCCCAAAAAAGGAAACAACAGATAAGCGCATACCTACATCCAA
>JAJRQS010000258.1 GCA_024280135.1 Bacteroidota bacterium
GAGAGAAGAACTAGACGTGTAAAAAAAGAACGTCGCCCAAGAAGCAATTCTTCGACAAGAACGACTAAGCCTAGAAGAAGGTCTAGTTCAACGAGAACGTCTAGACCAACAAGAAGACAGACGACGAGACCGACACGTTCGACAAGGAGTGAATCAAGACCTACTCGTTCGACTTCAAGACCATCAAGAAGTAGCTCAACGAGAAGTTCAAGCTCTCGTAGTTCCTCTTCCTCAAGCAGTTCTTCTTCGAGAAGCCGTTCTTCAAGAAGCGGTCGCCATTAAAAACTAATTTAATCCGATGGTTGACTCAGCCATCGGATTTTTTCTCCATTTTCTAATATTAATTGTAATATTGCACTTGTGCAACAAGCCATTTTTTTGCCTACTTGAAAAACCATAAATCATGCAAAAGATTCCAAATAAAATAGTTTTAATGCTGGTCTTTTTAGTGACCTCTGTTAGTGCTTATAGTCAACATTTTTCTGAAATATTACAGTATTCTATGACGGAAGTGGATGGGTCTGCACGGACGGTTGGGGCCGGTGGTGGATTAAGCGCCTTGGGTGCTGACTTTGGTACTATTACGCAAAATGCAGCAGGGCTTGCGCAATTTCGACGGTCTGAATTTGTGATTACTTTGGGATTAGACAATACAAATGTAAAAGCGACATTCGGAACAAATAATGTTAGTACAAAGAAATCCTTCATGCAGTTACCGAATGTGGGGGTGGTGTTTGCGAGTCGGCCTCAAAACATCAAGTGGAAGACCATGAATTTCTCTGTGGGCTATAATCGCCAAATTTCTTACAATCGGAGTTTTAATTATGAGGGCCCAGCAAAAGGCTCTATTACCCAGCGTTTTTCTGCGGATGCAGATGATTTGGGTTTGAATTACTTGGATAATTATGGTTCTGGCTTGGCTTATGATGTGGGAGCGATATATGATTTAGGATCAGACCTATATTATGAGACGGATTTTGATGGTGTGGAAGAAGCCTTTTTTCATAGACAAGAAGTAACAGAAAGTGGACATATGGGAGAATTGACTATTGCCCTTGCCGGAAATTATGACGATAAATTGTCCGTAGGTGGTTCTGTAGGTATTCCTATTTTGGAGTTTCAAAAAGAAAAACAATATTTTGAAGAAGATAAAAACAATGTCATCCCTGCTTTCGATAAGTTGCGTTATGATGAAAGTCTAACGACAAGTGGTACCGGCTTTAATGCGAAGCTTGGGCTTATCTATCGAATTAACCAAATGTTTCGAACAGGGCTTGCGATTCATAGCCCGACTTGGATTAGTTTGACGGATAATTATAACAATACGATGCTATATCAATATACCGAAAACAACACACAAAAGACAAATGAAAAAACCCCTGACGAAGCGGGTATTTTTGAATACAAGGTGGTTACGCCTTGGCGGGCTATTGTGAGTCTGGGTACTATCATCGGGCGAAAAGGATTTATCAGTGCAGATGTAGAATTGGTAGATTATTCATCATCATCTTTTAATCTGACAAGTGATATAAAAACGACAGAAACCAAGAACTTAGAAAGGGAGTTGAATAAATCTATTGATAATAGTTACCGACAAGCAGTTAATTTTCGGATTGGTGGAGAATATGCTCTAAATGACTTACGCTTTAGATTGGGCGCTGGATTTTATGGTTCAGCTATCGAAAATGATAAGTCTGTAAAAAGAGTTTTAAGCAGTGGGGTTGGGTATCGTACAGATGGTTTTTTTGTAGACTTGGCATATCGTTATAGTTTGGGCAAAGAAGGCTATAGCCCTTTTGTAGGAGATTTTATGAAGCCTAATGGAGCCGTATTGAATACTAGAAAAAGTACAATTTCCTTTACGGTAGGTTTGAAGTTCTAATACTTAATATTAAAAAATAAAGAGGGGTTGTCTCAAACGAGACAACCCCTCTTTTTATTAAAATGATGGTTGAAAAAACTTATCACTTAACCAAATCAAATCGATCTAAGTTCATAACCTTTGTCCAAGCGGCAATAAAATCTTTTACGAATTTTTGCTTTGCGTCATTACTTGCGTAAACTTCAGATAGTGCCCTCAATTCAGAATTAGATCCGAAAATAAGGTCCGCTCTTGTCGCCTTCCATTTTGCTTTTCCAGTCTTTCTATCGGATCCGACAAACGTTTCTTTGCTTTCATCTGCCGCTTTCCATTCAGTGCCCATATCTAAAAGATTAACGAAAAACTCATTACTAAGCACGCCTTTTTGTGTGCCCAAAATGCCAAAATCACTGTTGTCATAATTACAGTTAATGGCGCGCATACCTCCAAGAAGAACCGTCATCTCAGGAGCGGTTAAGCCCAATAATTGGGCCTTGTCTAAAAGTAACTCTTCCGTAGAAAAAGTATATTTTGTTTTTAGATAATTTCTAAACCCATCAGCCATCGGTTCGAGTACAGCAAAAGACGCTGCGTCTGTTTGCTCTTGCGTTGCGTCCATTCTACCGGCAGTAAAAGGCACTTTGAGACTGAACCCTGCCTTCGCAGAAGCTTGTTCAACGCCCGCACA
>JAJRQS010000259.1 GCA_024280135.1 Bacteroidota bacterium
ATGACTTGGAGGTCTATACTTTTAATACGACAGTATTGGAAATGGCTATTTATGATCGGTGGGGCAATATGGTTTATAAGTCCCGAGGAGCACAGCCTAAGTGGGATGGTGTATTTAGAGGACAGAAAGCGAATATTGGAGTCTATGCTTATCGGTTAAGGTATGTAGATGATTTGTCTGGCGTGGAAGAGGTTGTGTTTGGTGATATAACGTTGATTGATAAGTGATATGCAAAGCGAAGAAAGATGAAAACATTATTTACCTATTTTTTGCTGCTCTTCATAAACTCATTTGCGAACGGGCAGGTGCTTGAAAAGTGCATGACAGAGGTACTGGGTGTGGCAGAATTTGGTTCCGTTGAGGCGTATTACAGAAACCAAGCAAGTTATCAAGAACCGTTGTCAAGCCAGCGGACTTTGGTTACGATACCGATTGTTGTGCATGTCGTCTGGCATGAAGCAGAAGAGAATATCACGGACTTACAAATACAATCTCAGATAGCCTCTTTGAATTTAGATTTTTCCGCAAGGAATGATGCGTGGGAATTTTTACCCTCTGAATATGAGGACTTAAGTATGGATAGTGGCTGGCAATTTTGTTTAGCTAAAGTCGAGCGAAAATATACCCCAACAAAGACCGTTGGACTAGCAGTAGATAGCTTAAATCGAAAAATTATTAGCCATGCGGAATATGGAGGTTTAGACCCTTGGGAGGGTACCCAATATTTGAATGTATGGATAGGTAAAATGCCCAAAGGAACTTTGGGTTATTTTTTTACAGAATTTGGGAATGTTCAAGGCATTGTGATAGATCCTTATGTTTTTGGGACGATAGGAACGGTAAAGCATAAGCCCAATAACGCTTTGGGCAAGACGTTGACCCACGAAATCGGACACTTTTTTGGCTTGAATCATATTTGGGGGTTTGGGTGTGAAATTGATGATGGTATAGCAGATACTCCGCCTCAAGCAGAAGCTACTGCGGGTTGCCCCAATTGGCCAGAATGGTCTTGCGATGGCTTTGATATGTATATGAACTTTATGGATTATAGCGATGATAGATGCTTGACGATGTTTACTCAAGAGCAAATTCAACGCATGGAGCAAGTTCGACAAAGTAAGTATCCAAAGTTAGGAGAAACAGAATGTGCGAGTATCGAATTGGAAAAAACGAAAGCGAATGTCTTTCCAAATCCTGCAGCAGACTACCTTGTAGTATCCCTTTCGGGAAAAAGAAAATCGAATGAAATTAGTATTTATTCTGCGGTAGGCAAGTTGCTTTACCGAACGCTAACAGCTGCTCCTGCCTACTTGAATATCCCAGTAGGGAAGTGGGCTTCAGGTGTTTATTATCTACAAATAAAGACTGACCAAGAATTGCATACACAAAAGGTATTGGTACTTCATTGAGTAATTAAGTGCACTTTTTCTTTGGTTGGCTAACTAACGTGCGACAAAAAATTAACTAATTTAGGTAGCTTACGTTATACAGCTCAAACAAGAATTTAATAACCATGAAGTACCTTTCCTTTATCCTATTGCTCTTTGTTGCTTTTTTTGCGCAAGCTCAATCCCCTACCGCACTCAAAGTGGATCAAATGCCCTATTTTAGTGGTGTTGAAAAACTGAAAGATGGGTCAGCAGAAAAGAGAAATGAGTCAAATCGGAGGATTATAGAGTTTGTGGGTGCGAGCCTAGTCTATCCAGATTCGGCCAAGATAAATGGAATAGAAGGAACGGTCTTTTTGAGGTTTACCATCAATCGGGCCGGTAAATTGGTAAATCCAAGATTGCTGTATGATATCGGGTTTGGGTGTGGAGAAGAAGCGCTGCGTATTGTGCGTGAGATGCCCGATTGGGCGCCAGCACTTTTAGATGGAAAACCCGTTCCAGTGGATTTGGATTTGCCTATTAAATTTGAGTTGGTAGATGATCAGATATTGGCTGGATATACGTTGGTTTGGGGTGATTTGGACTCGGATGTAGTGACGAAGAAGAAGCTCATTCAGTTGATGGGAGAGCCGCTGATAGCACTAGATGAAAAAGGCGAAGAAGTTGATTTGTTAGAGCTGAAGGTGGCGATAGTCAAAAACGATGAAATCTCGCGAGAAAGCATGAGCGATGGAAGCTTTACGAAGAAGCAAAAACGGTTGATTAGGTGGCTTCGTCGGTCTCAACTGCTAGAGTTGGTCGGTACCGTACAGAAAGGGGGGAAGTTTTATTTTATACATAGAGAATTGAAATGCACCAAGTGTTTTTCTTTACATATTCCTTTTTTCTAATATAAAACGCCAAAGACTCCTTAAAACATTGTATATTCGCCCTTCGTTGTATAGCGCTAAGTTTAAAAACTAAATCCATTTATGGAAGATCACCAAGAAAACAATCAGGCTCCAGCAGAAAATCCAATCCCATCTCCAAAGGAACTTCAAGCGGAAAGAATGCCCCATTACCGTAAGGTCGTAAAATGGATGTGGATTTTGGCGATTGGAGGCGTATTGTCGATAGCTGCTTTGTTTGTTACGTTGAGTTATAGCAAATTGCCTAGCTTCGAGGAGTTAGAAAATCCCAAGTC
>JAJRQS010000260.1 GCA_024280135.1 Bacteroidota bacterium
TAATTCTAAAGTTAAATTAACAACTGCAAAATACTATATTCCGAGCAAAAGATGCATCCAAAGTGTAGCCTATGATGACAACGGGCAGCCGATTCATGTAGCTGACGAAGACAGAGCCGTTTTCTACACAAAGAATGGACGTCCAGTATTAGATGGTGGTGGAATTTTGCCAGACATCAAGCTAGAAGCAAAAACCGATGCTCCACTCATGAAAGCGCTAAACAAGCAATTCATGATATTTAATTTTGTAACAGACTTAATGAAAAACGGCGAGGCTATTGATTCTTTGGAACTATACCACTTCACTGACTTTAATCGCTTTACAACTTATCTAAGCAAGCAAAACTTCCATTACGATACAGAAAGTGAGAAGTTATTAAATGAACTAAAAGAAAAAGGTAGCGAGGAAAATTTGTCCAATAAATTTATGCAGCAAGTTGAGTCCTTAACTTCCCTTATTGAACAAAAGAAGGCTCAGGAGCTTACGCAAAACAAGGCTGTCATCTTGAGTGAAATTGAAAAAGAGGTAGCCTCTCGCGTAGCGAATGTAGAAGGACGCATCAGAATGTCCTTGAGGAATGACGAAGAGGTAGAAGTCGCTATTAAAATATTAGGCGATGCCAAGCGCTATGCAGAGATTTTGAAAAAGTAAATTTCAATAGTAAGAATAAAAAGCCCCTTGTTTCAAATGAAACAAGGGGCTTTTTTTGATTTTTCAATTCATCATTCGACAAAGCTACTCCTCCAACAACTCCATCCAAGCCATTTCTTTTTCGTCAATCTTATCTTTTAACGCTTCTAGTTCTTTGGAGAGTTCCGCAATGGCTTCTTGGCTTAAATCCCCGTCATAAAATTTTGCCGTAAGGCGCTCCTTATCTGCATGTAATTTTTCAATATCCCTTTCCAAATTTTTAATACGCTTTTGGGCTTCGTATGACAAAGCCGGTGCTTCTTTAACCGTTTTGGCTGCGGGTACAGATTTTTTATTCTCTAGTTTTTGATCTCTATATTCCGTATAAGTTCCGTTAAAATCTTTAATCACTCCTTCCCCTTCAAAAATAAACAAGTGATCGACTATCTTGTCCATGAAGTATCTATCATGCGTCACCACGACCACACAACCCGTATATTGATGTAAAAATTCCTCCAAAATATTTAAAGTCAAAATATCTAGATCATTAGTCGGTTCATCCAAAATTAAAAAGTTTGGATTTTGCATTAAGACTGTCATCAAGTATAAGCGGCGCAACTCTCCACCACTTAATTGAGACACATAAACCTGCTGATGATTTCTAGAAAAATTAAATCGTTCCAGAAGTTGTTCTGCTGACAAATCCCGACCGTTAGACATCGGAATAAAATCTGCAATATCCCGAACCACATCAATGACTCTTTTATCTACATCCATCTGGATACCATCCTGAGAATAATACCCAAATTTAGTATTGACACCGACAACAACCTTTCCACTGTCAGGCTTCAAATTGCCTGTAATTAGTTTAATGAATGTCGATTTTCCGATTCCATTGGGTCCGACGATTCCGACTTTTTCTCCTTTCTTAAACTTGTAATGAAAATCTTTCACCAGAACTTTCTCTCCATATTTTTTAGAAATATATTCTATTTCTAGGATCTTAGAACCAAGGCGTTCGACCTTGACGGAAATTTTAATATCAATGGGTTGAGTATCTTGCTCCGTTTTTTCTTTCAACTCATAAAATCCGTCAATTCGTGATTTGGCTTTTGTGCTTCTTGCTTTTGGCTGACGACGCAACCAATTCAATTCTTTTTTGAGCAATTTTTTATCTCTATCTAAGCCCGAAGCATTTACTTCTTCTCGTATCGCTTTATTTTCTAGGTACACACCATATCCGCCTTTGTGTTTATGTAATTTGCCTCCCTCTAATTCTAAAATAGTGGTACAAACCCTATCCAAAAAATATCTATCGTGTGTCACCATCAATAACGTAATCGAAGGCTTAGACAAATAGGCCTCTAGCCATTCTATCATGTCAATGTCTAGATGGTTCGTCGGCTCATCAATAATTAAAAAATCTGCATCTTGAACGATCAGGTTTGCTAATGCTACTCGCTTGAGCTGCCCTCCCGACAACGTACCCATTTTGGCATCTAGATCTTCTAGGTTTAGTTTGAATAGGATTTCTTTTAGCTGACTATCTACATCCCAAGCTTTGTGTTCATCCATGGCCTCGGTCGCCTTCTTCAATGCTTGTAGATCCTCTGTATTCAACAAAGCTTTTTCATAAGCAGTCACCGCCATCAATTCAGGGATATCACCGGTCAAGGCCGCTTCTAAGACCGTCATCTCTGGGTCGAATTTAGGTTCTTGGGTCAACACGCCTAACCTTATACCTTTGTTAATCAGCAACTTAGAATCATATCCTTCAGATTGTTCCTCACCAGACAAAATCTTAAAGAGTGACGTTTTACCTGTCCCGTTTTGCGCAACAAAGGCGATTTTTTGACCTTGGCTTATGGTAAAGTTCAAATCTTCAAATAAGACCTTTTCTCCGTAAGTCTTCGTAATATGTATGGCTTCTAAATATATCATTGTGGCACAAAGATATGCTTTTATCTACCACGAATTCACGATTTTCTGTGGATAGTAAATCGTTTAGCTAATGAAATCATTTATCCCTTATTTCAAAGGAGATTTTCCTTCCGGAAAATACAAATTGTATCCTAAAAGACTTTTTGCCTGAAAAGCCTTTGAAAACAACAATTTTACTGCAATTTTGTCTTTTAGATAGACCTATAGATGATGTATTGGGTATCGGGGAAAAATATAACCTACATTAAAAACAAAGCGATGGAAGGCA
Organism: Bacteroidota bacterium; assembly: GCA_024280135.1. Taxonomy (GTDB): domain Bacteria; phylum Bacteroidota; class Bacteroidia; order Chitinophagales; family Saprospiraceae; genus HyVt-613. The sequence goes on from JAJRQS010000260.1 coordinate 2,841, forward strand.
AAAATGTATTTTGGTTCTTAGAAAACATTGATTTATCAGGTATTTTTTGCCCTAATAAGTTTGCCACTCAAGAAACTAATTTTGGGCATAAGACCTTTAAAAAAGGTGAGTTCATCTATATCCCCAAAGATGAATCTGACATGCTCTTTTATATTACATCGGGTCGAGTGAAGATTGGTTCTTATGGTGACGGAGACAAGGAAATCTTAAAAGCAGTCATCAGCCAAGGAGAAGTGTTTGGGGAGCTAGCACTCGTAGGAGAAGAAAAAAGAAGAGATTTTGCGCAAGCACTGGAGCCTACTACACTTTGCTCTATGTCCAAATCAGAAATGAAAGGACTCTTAAAAGATAGGAACGACCTACAGGCTTTTTTGCTAAAAATAATGGGCTCCAGAGTACTAGAGATGGAGAAAAGACTAGAATCTTTAGTTTTTAAGGATTCTAAAAGTCGAGTTATTGAATTTCTGTTGGACCTTGCGGACAAAAAAGGCAAAAGAATAGGTTATGAAACTTTAATCAAACCCTTTTTTACCCACCAAGAAATAGCCAATCTAACAGCGACCTCTCGCCAAACGGTTACGACGGTACTCAATGACTTGCGGGGTCAAAACCTCGTTACTTTTAACCGCAAACGCCTACTCATTCGAGATTTAGATAAGCTAAGGGCGGAGTTAAAACATAGCGGCACTCAAAAATAGTAGCGCTCTTGCAATGTATCGCAGGTCTTTTTTCGTTGTTTTGGTAGGTTTTTATACTTTATTACCTGTTATTTTTGTTTTAGAGTGTATCTTTGTGACTCAAATAAATAATCCAAACAAATGCGACCGCTAACCCTAATAGTCTTACTTATTTTTGTTTCTGTTTTTAGCGTTTTTGCGCAAGGCGAAACGACCATTATTCCAGCACCCACTCCCGTTCAGCAACCGACTGCAACACCTAGAGCTAAACCTAGACCAGATGATGGTCTTTCTCTGGATAAAGGGACGATTGCAGATCAATTTAAATTTGTGGTCATCAGGTCAAACAGCTACGGCAACAAAAAAATTATTCGAGAAGAATGGCTAAAATCTCTTAAAGACCATGTTTTGGATTCTTTACAAACATTCAAAAAAGCTTTGGCTAATGAACGTCAACAAGTCATTACCCAAAAGGACGAAATCGAAGCACTCCAAAAGAAATTAGAATCCGCTAATGCAGAGATTAAAACTTTAAACAGTGAAAAAAGCAGTGTCAGTTTTTTGGGGGCTCAAATGAATAAAACAGCTTATAAAGGGCTTGTGTGGACTATTATTGCAGGTTTACTCGGTGGATTGCTTTTCTTCTTGTACCGATTCAAACAAAGCAATTCCATTACAAAAGAAACCCGAAAGACGGTCGAAGAACTTCGAGGTGAGTTCGAGGCGTATAAAAAACGTGCATTAGAAAGAGAACAAAAAGTCAGAAGAGAACTCCAAAACGTCTTAAATAAACGTGGCGAGCAGTAGATGAACGTCTTCCTAGTCTTTTAACTTGGCTCGATGGTTTCATTAATAAAAAATAAAAA
>JAJRQS010000261.1 GCA_024280135.1 Bacteroidota bacterium
GCAGGGATGGCTTTGATATATTTTGGAGCCGTTTATACGATTGAGGCAGTTGTTTACTTTGCAGAAGCATTAAATGTGTCTCCAAATCTCATCGGATTGACCATCGTTGCATTCGGGACATCATTACCAGAAATAGTTGTCAGTCTTGCAGCGGTCAAGCAGGGCAATGCCTCCATGGCAGTGGGCAATGTCCTCGGTTCCAATATCTTTAATACCTTCGCAGTCCTAGGTATCCCGAGATTCTTTGGCAAGATAGACGTGAACCCCGACATCTTGAAGTTTAGTTTACCTTTCATGATTGCCTTGTCACTGTTGCTTGCGACCATGTCCATTTCACGCAAGATTACCAGATGGGAAGGCTGGTTGCTCCTTTTATTTTTCGGTTTCTACCTAGTCGAAGTATTGAAAGGATTATAGAGACGCGATTGATTGCGTCTTCACAGGTACAAATGCCCCAAAAAGGTGCTAGATTATAAGGTTTAATGCATCAATCAACGCCAAAGGCACAGAAACGTCCAAAGGACAAATCAACGCACGAAGTGCACATAAATGTACGAAGTGCGTCTAAAACCCTAGTTTACAACAAACTATCCATGTAAATACTGGATAATTTGTTTATTTTTGCTTAGCTTTGGATCTTGTATTCGCTACGACCTATTTAGGGTGGGTTGAGCGGTTATAATTGACAGTACACTTTGAAGCAAAAACCGTAATCATGATAAAAAATTTACTTTTTATTCTCCTTACTTTGTGCTCTGGGCAGATAGTAGCCCAGGACATTCACTTCACTCAATTTCAGATGGCACCTATGAATTTTAACCCGTCCCAAACGGGTGCTTTCAATGGTACAGTAAGAGTGGGAGGGATATATAGAGATCAATGGAGTATATACAAAACACCTTCCGTTTTTATTGATGCTCCGTTGTTTAACATTCGGGGGAGAGATTGGATTGGCGTAGGACTTACGGCCATAAAAGATGAAGCAGGAACGGCGAGTTTGAATAATACAGGAGCTAAGTTGGCTTTAGCTTATCACTTAGCATTTGATAAAAAAAGAAAAACAGTCTTTTCTATTGGAGCTCAATATGGCTTAATGGCACGTTCTGTCAATAGAGAGGCGCTTATCCTAGAAGATGGGATTCTATCAGGAGGACAAAGCATCGACTACGGTAAAATCAATGCTGATGCTCAGTATAAAGTAATAGATGCAGGTATTACGTTAACAAGTAGAATGAGCAAAACTTCAGATATGAATATCGGTATCGGTTTAAATCACCTCAATAGCCCCAAAAATGGTTTGGTGCAAGCGGGTTTTAAATTACCGATGAGATTGATTGCTCATGGACAATTGAATGTAGATTTGAACAAACAATGGATATTCTCACCTGCTTTTCTTTTTCAAAAGATAAGCTCTGCGAAAGAATTTGAATTACAAGGAGTCGGTACTTATAAATTTAGCCCTGATTGGAAATTCAGAGGTGGATTAGGATATCGTTTTGGAGATTCAGGACAAGTCATTCTAGGTGCATTATACAAAGATCTAAATGTAGGTTTTGCATACGATATCGGTATGTCTAAAACAAATTCAGCACTAAAGAATATAGGTGCTTTTGAAATAGCCGCTAACTACATCTTTAAGATTCTAAAGAAACCATCAGTTGACCCAGCAGTATTCTGCCCACGATTCTGATGCTTGCGCAAAAAACTAAACTCAGCTCAAACCAGCTTAATCCTTAAGATAAAACGCTTACACAATGAAACTTCATTTAATTGCAATTTTACTGGCTTTTACTACTTTTTCAGCTTACGCTCAACCGACTAGCACTGTTGATGAAGGCATCATGGTCGAAATTGGCGATGAGAAATTGGCGGAAGCTGATTACTATAACGCACTCGATTGGTACAATAAAGCATATAAAGAACAAAAGAAAAAAGATAAAGCGTTGCGTTTTAAAATCGCCCACTTACATTATATTCTAAGAGACTATAAAAAAGCAGAAAAGTGGTTTGCCCGCACAGTCAAAAGTGATAAGAAAGGAAAGCAACCGGATGCGCTTTACTACTTGGCGATGGCACAAAAAGCCAATGGTTTATACCCAGATGCTATTAATAGCTTCGAGTCCTTTATAGGTATTAGTAAAGATAGTGTGCTTAAAGCTAGTTCCGTTTTGGAGATTGAGGGGGCTAGACTTGCGTCAAAAATGAAACAAGACAAAGCACTTAAAATCAAGAATGCTGGAAAAACGGTCAACTCTAAATTTTCTGATTTTAGCCCTCGATTTATTGGTGACGAATTGTATTATAGTTCAATGAAAGCGAAAAAAGTCATTGTATTGGATGGCAAAGAAGGGGACTACTATGCTAAAATCTACAAAGCCTCTGGAGAAGATAAGAAAAAAGGTTTTGCGGAAGCGACTCCTTTAAGTGAAGAGATTAATCGAAAAGGCTTTCATACTGGTAATGCCACTTTCTCAGCAGATGGCACCAAGATGTTTTTTACGAGAGCAGCCCTTGCGGGAAATATATTGGGTACTAGTAAGATTTATATGGCTGAAAAAGTTGGAGAAGGTTTTGCGAAAGCAACGGAACTAGTCGGCCCTAACGGGGATTGGATTGCAAAGCACCCTGCTCCAGGTGAACTATACGGAAAAGAAGTGCTCTTCTTTGTTTCTAATATGGAAGGTGGAAAAGGAGGAGACGATATATACTATTGTTCTAGTAATGGAGATGGTACGTATGCAATGCCTATTAATCTGGGCGATGACATCAATACCCCTTATGATGAAGAAACCCCTTTTTATAGAGACGGTAAGCTTTGGTTTTCTACCAATGGACGCCCTTCCATGGGTGGCTTGGATATCTATTCTGCTTCTTGGAATGGGTCTAACTGGTCTAAAGCAGAAAACTTGGGTCCAGGGTATAATTCTAGTGTAGATGATTTTGGTTTCTTTGTAGATGCATCAGGATACAAAGGAGCCTTGGTTTCAAATAGACCTAGTGTCAATTCATTAAAAAGTAAAACTTGTTGTGATGACATCTTTATCGCAGATGTAGTGCCAGTGGCAGTGGATGTAAACGCATTGGTATTTGGGGAAAACAAAACACCTCTACCAGGTGCAGCCATCCAATTAATTGAAACAGATGGAGAAGCACAAGCTAAATCAAATGCAGAAGGTAATGACTTTAATTTTGTACTGAATCTAGAAAAGGCCTATACCGCTATTGTAAATGTACCTGGATACTACCCCGATACAATTACATTCAATACTGTAGGTATCAAAAAATCACAGACAATTTCTAAGGAGTTTCATCTGAAAAAAATGCCAGAACCAGAGCCTGAAACGGTTACCGTCTATATCAACGAACCCATCCGTCTAAATAAGATTTATTATGACTTTGATGATGATAAGATACTACTTGAAGCGGAGGAGGATTTAACGACGTTGATGGGCTTAATGGAACAATATCCAGACATGGTGATTGAACTATCCTCTCACACGGATAGCCAAGGAAGTCGGTCATATAATGAGAAACTTTCGCAAAGACGGGCAAATTCTGCTAAGCAATGGCTTGTTGCGAAAGGAGTCGCATCAGAAAGAATTCAAGCTGTTGGGTACGGAGAGTCTCAGATTTTAAATCAATGTAAAAACGGAGTTAGATGTTCGGATGAAGAGCATCGCTTTAACCGTCGTACTGAATTTAAAATCATCGCGGGTCCTACTGAAATCAAAATCCCTAAAACAGTAAAAAAGGGAGAAACAGGAGCTATAGAGTCGCCTAAAAAAAAAATAAATAATGCAAGTCAATCGGTTGTCAATACGGCTTCTAAGCCTGTTGTAACAACCAAACCTGCAACAAAGCAACCAAAACCCACTAAAAAGCTCGCAAGGCTTACCTTAGATGAAGGGAAGTATGATTTTGGGACGATTAACGAGGGAACCATCATCAAGCGAGATTTTAGATTTACGAATACAGGCAATGCCGATTTGTTAATTGAAATCGCAACAGGTTCTTGTGGCTGTACAGTGCCTGAATGGCCAGTCCTGCCCATTAAACCGGGTCAATCAGAAGTCATCCACGTTACCTTTGACTCTACGGATAAGGAAGGGGATGAGCGAGTAGAAGTAACCATCGTTGCCAATACGGAGCCCATCGTTTCAGAGATTATCCTAACAGGACA
>JAJRQS010000262.1 GCA_024280135.1 Bacteroidota bacterium
AATTTCCTAACAAAGAACTAAGTGCTGTCATAGCATATGATTGCAGGCACAATTCAGACACTTTCGCAAAAGAAGTAGCCAATGTTTTTTCTGCAAATGGAATAAAAGTGTATTTGTTTAGCGGCTTACGTCCTACTCCCGAACTTTCTTTTGCCGTCAGGCACTTGGGTTGTGATGTAGGTATTGTCTTGACAGCGTCACATAATCCACCTGAATATAATGGCTACAAAGTGTATTTTAATGACGGAGCCCAAATAGTACCTCCGCAAGACGGTCAAATTATCAATGAAATCAATGCCCTTTCTTTTGAGCAAATTAATTTCAATGCAAATCCTGCATTAATTGAATCCATCGGAATGGAGGTTGATCAAGCTTTTATTGATGCTTCTGTGACCAATGGTACTTTTTCTTCTACCACAAACCGTGATGATTTAAATATCGTTTTTACGTCTTTACATGGTACTTCCATCACTATTATTCCGGCTGCATTGAAGCAAGCGGGTTACCACAATGTGCATATTGTAGAAGAACAAATGGAACCCGATGGGAATTTTCCAACGGTTGCTTCTCCAAATCCAGAAGAACCAGCCGCTTTAAAGATGGCTTTAGACCTTGCGGAAAAAGTAGAAGCAGATATCGTGATTGGAACCGATCCCGATTCAGATAGAATTGGAATTGCTGTCAGAGACACCGATAATCAATTAAAATTGCTCAACGGAAATCAAACGATGGTTTTGATGACCGAGTTTCTGCTTAAAAAGTGGAAAGAAGCCGGTCGCTTGAACGGAAAGCAATTTGTGGGTTCTACGATTGTGTCCACAGAGCTTGTGAATGATTTAGCTGCTAGCTATGGTGTAGAAACTAAAGTTGGTTTAACAGGCTTTAAGTGGATTGCGAAAATGATCAGCGATGCAGAAGGAAAGCAAGAGTTTATTGGAGGAGGAGAAGAGAGTTTTGGCTATTTGGTTGGTGACTTTGTAAGAGATAAAGATGCTGTTACAGCGGCACTTTTAGCTTGCGAAATTGCCACTGAGGCTAAAGCGAAAGGAACGTCCATGTATGATTCTCTATTACAGATATATGTAGATAATCAGTTCTACAAAGAGCATTTAATTTCTGTAGTCAAAAAAGGTATTTCTGGTGCAGAAGAAATTGCGCGTATGATGGTCAATCTTAGAGAAAACCCCTTCACTTCGATTGATGGTTCTAAGGTGAAATTTGTCTATGATTACCAAGCATCTACGCGTACCAATAAACTTACTGGTGAACAAACAGCTATTGATGTACCGAAGTCCAATGTACTCATTTATCAAACAGAAGAAGGCACTAGAATTGCCGCTAGACCATCCGGTACAGAACCCAAAATTAAGTTTTACTTTAGCGTCAAAACGAATATCGATGACAAGGCTGATGCTAAAGCCGTTGAAGCGAAGTTAGATGCGAAGATTCAACGTATTATTGAAGAATTGAAGTTGTAATTAACAGCTCAGATTCCTGCATATTAGAGCATAAAGGGCTGGTTGTTAATCAATTTCTATGGTTTGACAAACAACCCCTTTAAAGTAATATTTTGACATGGTGATTTCAATGCTAAATTGTACCTGTTTTTTTTATCTAGCTGGAAAAATACGCTCTGCCATTTCGATAGCATTGTATAATGCACTCATTTCGAGGTCAATTTCCTTTTTACCTGTAAAGTAAAAGACGACATTTTCTGTGGGCATATTACCTGTAAGGTCGTCTTTTGCCATTGGGCAACCACCATATCCTTTTAAAGCTCCATCGAATCTTCTGCAGCCACTTTCATAGGCTGCTTTGATTTTTGCTCGACTATCTGAGATGATTGTATGTAAGTGTGCACCAATTTCAATATGCGAAAATTCGGGAATGATCGAACCAAACAAATACTCGATACTGTCCGTTGTTGAAACGCCTATCGTATCAGACAAAGAAATGATTTCTACGCCAATTTTTGCGAGTTCATTCATCCACTTCATCACAATTTCCGCATTCCAATCATCGCCATACGGATTACCAAAACCCATAGATAAATAGACAACAAGTGTTTTTCCATGCTTTAAACACAAGGCTTGCATGGCTTTGACTCTATCTAAAGATTCTAAGATTGTCGCATTCGTATTTCTAATTTGAAAAGTTTCCGAAATAGAAAATGGATAACCTAAATAATCAATTTGTGGATATTTAACGGCATCGTTTGCCCCACGCATATTAGCTACGATTGCGAGTAGTTTGGTATCTGTATTGCGCAAATCCAATAACGAAAGCACTTCTGCTGTATCTTTCATTTGTGGAATGGCCTTGGGTGAAACAAAGCTCCCAAAGTCAATCGTGTCAAATCCCACCTGTAATAGCGTATTGATGTACTTCGCTTTCGTTTCTGTTGGGATAAATTCGTGCAATCCTTGCATGGCATCCCGAGGACATTCTATTAGTTTAACCATTGGTTTAAGCTTAGGCTACAAATGTACGTATAATTGGGGAAAGGTACAAAAAGGCATACCAATCGTGGACCCGAGGAAATGCTTATTTGTTCAATCGAGGAATTGAGGAACCGAGAAATCGAAGTACCGAACGTAAAAATGAAACAGAATCGTTTTGCTTATAGATTTTAACCTTTTTTTAACTTTTTTTGTGCGCTTACCGTCCAAACCGAATCCCTCCCGAAAACCAAAATCCAGGCATCTCCACAAGATTGGTTTCTGTATATTGTCTATCCAGTATATTATTAGCTTGCGCAAAAATCGAAAAATGTTTAAACTTCCAGCTAAACTTAGTATCCAACAGGTCATAGTCGGGAAGGGTTACTCGTTGTAACCAACGATAGGTCGTTGACCAATTACCTCTTTTAAGAAGGGACCAATTAATCTGAGTGTTTACTTGGTGGCGCAGATTGGTCAATGCATATTTAGAAATTGTTCCTTCGTTGGCGGTGTGATCAGAAGAGAGATAAGTATAATTTGCTGAAAGCCGCAACGGAGTATTCTCTGGATGCCACTCGATAGAGGTTTCTAATCCTGTTGTGATGACTTGATTGTAATTATTGGGTTGCCATTTTAAAGTGTCGGCAGTCTTTGTCCAGTCAATAATATTTTGCCCATCACGTCTAAAGATGGCCGCATTAATATTCCAGTTTTTAGTAAGGTGTTTTGTGCCTA
>JAJRQS010000263.1 GCA_024280135.1 Bacteroidota bacterium
AAAATAGTAAGCCCCTAATATCAAAAAAACAATTGAAATAATAGTAACAAATAACTACAGCCTACGTTCTGATAATCAATTACTTGCGTAGATTTGTTTTTTTAATATAATAAACATATCTTTGCGCATCATTTTTAACGAAAAACGCAATAATGAGTAAAAGTAAGTTTACAAAATCTCAAATCAAGGAGTTGATTGAGGTTTACCAAGTGGAAGTCAAAAAATTAGCTTTCCAAACACAGAACGTGCGAGCTACCATCGCAAAATTAAAAGCAGATATGAAAAAGGCGCCAGCTGATGCTAAGCCAAAACCTGCTAAGAGAAAAGTAGCCAAGAAAGTAACCAAGAGAAAAGTTACTAAGAAAGCTGCACCGAAGAAAAAAGTAACTAAGAAAAAAGTTACTAAGAAAGCTGCACCGAAGAAAAAAGTAGCCAAGAAAGTCACCAAGAGAAAAGTTACTAAGAAAGCTGCACCGAAGAAAAAAGTGGCCAAGAAAGTAACTAAGAGAAAAGTTACTAAGAAAGCTGCACCAAAGAAAGTAACCAAGAGAAAAGTTACTAAGAAAGTTACTAGAAAAGTTGCCAAGCGTGTTACAAAGAAGTCTGATGGACGAAGAGGTAACGCAGGCAGAAAACCTGTTGTTACGCCTTGGGATAAGTTTGTAATGGCTTCGATAAAAGAAGCAAAGAAAGGTTTGGTAAGTGCTGATTTGTTTAAAGCTGTCAAGTCTAAAGCTCAAAAAGCTAAAGAATACAAGAACGATGCTATCACTAAAACGTTGATTAATCGTTCTTTACAGAAGCTTGTAAATAAGCAAAAAGAATTGGCTAAGTATAAGCATGCTGGTAGAGGATTTGCCTACGGATTACCTTCTTGGGGGTCAAAAGGTAGATTGAAACCTGCCTACAAAGCATAAGATTTTTATTTAAAATGGCGGGACTTGTCCCGCCATTTTTTTGTATTGATGACGAATAGTCACACGGAAAACTATCAAAATGGAGGAGGAAAAGCAAAGAAGTGAATATTTAGCCAAGACCTTTCAAGGGTTAGAAGATGTATTGGCAGAGGAATTAGAAAACCTAGGAGCCATAGAAATTAAAATCAGAAAAAGAGCTGTGCTCTTTCAAGCAGACATAGAGACCTTCTATAAGGCGAATTATTTAAGTAGAGTGGCTAGCAGATTTTTACGACCTGTAATGAGTTTTAGAGCTTCTTCTTATGAGGAGTTATATGATGAAATGAATAGCATTGATTGGCCGAGTATCTTTCATCATGATCAAAGTTTTGCTGTTTCTAGTGTTGTTAAGTCCCACATCTTTAAGCATTCTGAATATACAACACTCAAAGTGAAAGATGCAATCGTCGATCACTTTCGAAATCGTTTTCGCAAACGCCCTTTTGTCGAAAGATATGAACCAGATATCCGAATTCATGTCCACATTAATGACCAGAATATTAGACTTTACCTAGATGCCTCTGGAGAGTCATTGCATAAAAGAGGCTACCGTCAAGATGATACTTTTAGAGCCCCTTTGAGCGAATGCTTAGCGGCTGGTATGTTGATTAAAGCAGGTTGGGACGGCTCCAAAGATTTTGTTGACCCAATGTGTGGCTCCGGTACTTTGTTGATTGAAGCTGGTATGATAGCAAGAAATATTGCTGCTCAGCGATATAGAACCTACTTTAGTTTTCATAATTGGTTAGATTTTGACCCCAAATTATGGAAAAAGGTCAAGCAGGAAGCCAAAGAAAATGAGCGTGTATTTGAATTCGCCATTTCGGGATATGATTATGACCAAGAAGCTTTGAATAGTGCCACAGCTAATTTACGGGGGGCCGGTCTAAAAGGATATACCCAACTAACTTTAATGGACATAAGAGATATGCCCGTTCAGAAAAAACCTGGCTTTTTAATGGTGAATCCGCCCTATGACGATAAGATCAAAGTGGCTGATATTGATCAACATTACAAAGATCTTGGAGACATGCTCAAACAAAAATTTAATAACTGGGAAGCCTGGGTCTTTACAGCAAATTTAGACGCACTGAAACAGATTGGACTTAAAACGTCCAAAAGAATCCCGCTTTTTAATGGACCCAAAGAAAGTCGTTTGTGCCTCTATGAAATGTATTGACCAATGAATTGGGTATTACTTATTGCTGTAATCCTCCAATTGCGTAACGCTAGGCTTCTCTTATTCCTTCTGGTTAAAATCGGACGTACATACCATAGTAGAACAAAAAGAGGGAATCCACTTGCGCAGATTCACCTCTAGTTGAACAATGTTCAGGGATAAGATTCTATGGTGGAAAAGCCCACACCCTTCGGCATTGTTTTGCAACCCACCTTATGGATTCGGGTGTAGGTATTCGTTATATTCAAGAACTATTAGGTCATAAAGACATCAAAACGACCTTGATTTATACGTATGTGACAACTTCATCGGTAACGTCCATTACTAGCCCTTTGGATAATTTATCTTTGGATTCATAAGGAATTTGGTTAATTAAAATATAAATTTGGCTCTTCGTCATTTGTAGTGGGTTTTTGAAATTCCTCATTAAAAATGGCTTTGCTCCTATTTTTGTT